>JAHEFU010000216.1 GCA_024645305.1 Planctomycetales bacterium | reverse complement strand
GCATTGTCATCCTCGGTGGCATCGCGCTGGTTGTCACGAAGAAGAAGTGAGCAGGTGGCAGGAGCAGGTGGCAGGAGGCAGGAGCAGCTGGCAGTAGCAGTGGGCAGTAGCAGTGGGCAGTAGCAGTAGGCAGAATGAGGATGGAGTAGCAGCTGGACGCCGCCGCTATGCAGCATTGTGCTTATTCAAGACGTGAGTTGCCATAATCCGGATTGCGCCGCATCTCCCCAGGAAGCCGCCGGATATGCCGGGTGGGGTATCCGCGCAGACAGCGAGAAGCTTCGCTTTGAGCTGCGCTGCAGACCGGCGAGCGCTGGCGTGAGGCGGCGAATCACATCGGGCGGGGATGTCAAACAGGCCGGCGGCTGGGGAGAACATGGACATAGGATTTTGGGAATGGAACAGTCCGGCAGCGGGAGGACAGCGCTACGGTTTTCCGTCGTTGCCAACCCCATTTGTCTTCTCTGAGCCCTCTGTGCTCTCTGTGTCCTCTGTGGTTAAACAGAACCGTCCCGCAGGCCTCGTTGCCACCGCCGCTACTAGTTCCTGTGCCATGCAGCGAACTGGATGTTCGCTGGCCTGCGGACTGAATGCCCGCGCTTCTTCTCATCTGCAACCTCCAACCTCCAACCTCCAACCTCCCCCCTGCTCCCCGTCCCCCTGCACTGATGTATGATTTACCCATGCCCGCTGACTGGCAGCAGCAGCGCGAGGAAATGGTCCGCGCGCAGCTCATCCGGCGGCAGATCACCGATGAGCGCGTGCTGGCCGCCATGCGGCGCGTGCCCCGCGAACTGTTCATCCCCTTCGACCTGCGCTCCAGTGCCTACGACGACTGCCCCATGCCCATCGGCCTCGGCCAGACCATCAGCCAGCCCTACATGGTGGCGGCAATGGCTGAGCTTCTGGCCCTCTCCCCGCCGGACCGCCTGCTGGACATCGGCACCGGCTCGGGTTATGCCGCCGCTGTGCTCTCCCTGCTGTGCAGCCATGTCTGGAGCGTGGAGCTGCTGCCCGAGCTGGCGGACAGCGCGGCCGGGCGCCTCAGCCGCCTGGGCTTTGCCAACATCAGCGTGCGCTGTGCGGATGGCTACCTGGGCTGGCCGGAGCAGGCCCCCTTTGACGCGATCCACGTAGCCGCCGCTGCGCGCGCCACCCCGCCGGTCCTGCTGGAGCAGCTGGGTCCCGCCGGACGGCTGGTGATTCCCCTCGGGAAACCGCGCTCCTCGCAGACCCTGAAGCTGTACCAGCGCACGGCGGAAGGCATCACTGACAGCAGCCAGGGCCTGGTGGAATTCGTGGAACTGAAGTCCGGCCGGCCGGCCTGAAATCCCGCGCCAGAATTCTGCCCGACTGTCCCTGTACAAAGTGGCAATTCCCAGTATCATGTAACAGCGTTATCGGAATTGACTCCGGTGCCCTGCCTGCCAGTGCAGACACGCTCCACCGGCCAGTGCATCATCAGCGCCGCTGAACCGGCGCCGGAGGATTCATGCAGAGGCTAGGTCACTGCCCAGTTGCGGCACTCGCCCTTTCGCTGGCAATCAGCATCCTGCCGGGATGTGCCCCGCCGGCCGGTGCGCCGGGCCCTGAGGGTAGCCCTGTCACCGCGCAGCCGGCCCCCCGGACCATGCAGCTTCTGCAGGCCGAACTGCAGCGCGTGCTGGCCACGCGTGGCATTGAGCTCGACAGCGCGGGCCGGCCCCTGAAGGCCGTCTCCAGCGTCCCTAAGCTGGTCTACCGCCAGCCCGGCTGGTTCAACGACTTCAATGGCGACACTTCCCTGGCCTGGATCCACTACCAGCAGGGGGACTACGACCAGAACGGCGAGGTCAACATCTCCGACCTGACGCCGGTCGGCATCCACCTCGGCAAGAACAGCAGCAGCCCGGACTGGCTGACGGCGGCACTGATCGCCGACGGGGATGGCAATGGCGAAATCAACATCGCCGACGTCACCCCCATCGGCCAGAACTTCGGCGCACGCGTGGCCGGCTACATGGTCGAGGCCCGCGAAGCCACGGGGGAGTGGCGCGAGGTCGGCTTCAGCCCGATGCAGTCCGGAGTCAAGTCCGGGCCGGCACTGGAAATGGGGCACTTCGTGTACGGCGGCGTGGTGGAGGCCGACTACCGTGTGGCCCCCGTGGGCGGGCCCCGTGAATTCAGCTGGAACATCTATGACGTGACATCGCAGCCCTTCCAGCACATCGGCGTAGAGCTGGCCATCGTGGACGGGAAACCGGTCCTGGCCTATCAGCGTGTCGGAAGCACCCCCGATGCCATTGACGGCTTTGCCATGTCCGCCGCCAGGCGCCCGCTGTCGGGCACGGATTGGTTCGTGGAAACCGATCTCGGGCAGGCTGTATCGGATTTCAACATACCGGCCCTGGCTTCCGTGGCCGGCCGGCCGGCGCTGGCCTATGTTGACATCAGCGCGGCACCGGTGTCCTATGGCCTGATGTACAGCCGGCGTGACAATGCGATTGTCGGACCCTCGGCCTGGACGACTCACCAGGTTGCCAGTTTCTCTACTCAGCCGGACAAACTGAGCTTGCTGGTCCGCGAAGGGCGCCCGGCAATCCTCTTGAACAACTCCGGCCTCGAAATGTACCAGGCCCTGATCGCCTCCCCCACGGGGCCGACTGACTGGACCAGCTTCGGCGCAGGTCCCGTGCTGGCTGATTTCCGGGACGTCACTGGGCTGGCCAGTGGACCCTGGCTGTTCAGCGCAGGCCTCGTGGTGACTCCGGGAAACTACGTGGTCTTCAACCGCTCCACGGTTCCGGCGCCCAACGGCTCGGGCAGTTTCAGCGAATACCTGCTGGCTCCGCTGGACTGGAGCTCCGGCCCCAGCATGATCCTGATCGCCGGCCTGCCCTGCATTGCCGTAGCTGACCACGGCTCGTCATCGGTACAGTTCCTGCAGGCGGGTAGCCGCACTGTGGACAGCGCCGGTCAGTGGTTCCAGCATGCTGCCGTGTCCGCTCCGGCGACGGACTTCTTCTGGAACCCGGAATTGCAGCTGGTGGGCGGGCGACCGGCGATCGCCTGTGGAAACATTACGCTGGACTTTCACTGGACCGGCGGACAGTTCCCCGACAATACGGCCAAATGGAGCAATGAGCGCGTTGATGCAGAGTGCGAACCCTACGGATTCTCCATGATCTCCATTGACGGCCTGCCAATCATCGCTTTCCTCTCGGGGTCCAGTGGCCAGTCCCAGGTGGCCGTGGCAGTAGCCCAGGAGCAGTAGACGGGGGGATTCTGAGTATGTATTTATTGGCAAGGCAATTTGTCGTGAATGCCTGCGGCTTGCCCTAGAATCTCTCCATGAGGCTTGAATCAGACCATTTATGGCAGCGCGGAGTCCAGGATGTACGGCTGAGCGCGGACAAGGAGAATGGCCTGGCCAGTGAGCTTGACGCCCTGCTGTATGCCCAGTTCTTCGATGAGCTGATCGACATGCACTTCGAGAATGACGAGGTGCTGCCGAGCCCCGAGGAACTGAGCAGCTACATGGTGAAGAGCGGCTGGACCGAGGAATGCGCCATCGAGATCGAGGAGTTCTACGACAACATCCTGCTGTATCGCCGATACAAGGCCGGACAGCTGCTGCAGCAGCGGCCGTTCGGACATTTCCGCGAACTGTAGGGCGGCTCGTCCTCCTGCGCATTGCAATTGCCCGTTCATTAGGGTATAAGTCGCATGGCCCAACAAGGAGGCAGAAATATGCGCAGGTTCATTTCTACGGTACTGGCTTTCGCCCTTTCCCTCGCAGCAGGCTGCACAGGCCCTGCCTCCCAGTCCCCGGCTGCCCCGGATCCTGCGGTTCCGGACAGCGCGGCTGGTTACCCCGACCTGCGCGCTGAACTGGAACGCGTCCTGGCCGAACGTGGTATCAAGCTGGACAGCGAGGGCCAGCCCCTGCGATCCGTTTCATCCGTACCGAATCGTGACTATCAGCTTCCCGGCCGCACAAACAACATCCTGACCGGTTCCGCGGAGCTCGAATGGGCACACTACCAGACCGGCGACTATGACCAAAACGGCGAGGTCAACATCTCCGACCTGACCCCCGTCGGCATCCACTTCGGCAAGACCAGCGCTGCCCCGGACTGGTTCTTCGCCCAGGCCGCCGATGGCGATGGCAATGGTGAGGTCAATATCTCCGACATCTCGCCCATCGGCCAGCACTTCGGCACGGTCGTGGATGGTTACGTCGTGCAGTACCGCCGCCAGAGCCAGGACCCCTATGCGGATTACGGCTTCGTCAGTTTCGCGGACGGCTTTGACAACGGTGGCCGGCTGGAATTCGGCTATACCGCTCCCGGCAATGCGGACTTCGACAGTTTCCGTGTCAGCCCCGTCGGTGCCGCTCGGGAATTCGACTGGACCGTCTACCGGCTGAACCTGCCGGGCAGCATGTCCACGCATCCCGCTGTCGTCAGCTACCTCAACAGGCCGCTTATCGTCTGGCAGGACTGGGACAATGAGGACCTGATGTGCTCGCGCGCCACTGTCAACCGGCCCATGTCCCCGGCGGACTGGACCACAAGCGCGATTGACAGTGATCGAGTGCAGGTTGAACAAGCGGGCCTGGCACTGATCAACGGCGAACCGGCGGTGGTCTATTGCGGCTTTGACAACTCCTCTATAAATGAGATCCGCTATGCGCGCCTGCTGACGGCTGAACCGACGGGCCCGGCGGACTGGGATGTCAGCCTGATCACGAACGGCCTGCCGATCCAGCCCCTCAGCCTGCTGGAGAAGGAC
>JAHEFU010000215.1 GCA_024645305.1 Planctomycetales bacterium | reverse complement strand
GGGAATAGACTAACATGCTCTCACCTGTCGTGTGATTGACGAGGTAAGATCCGTTGTAGTTCTCAGTCGGCTCATTGTTGTCAACGGTGCCGCTGATGCTGTAGACATCGAACCCCGGGATGTCCACCTGCAGGTTGTAAAGGAACTCGCCTCCCTCTGCCTGGGTGACCTCTATCACATAATCATCAATGTCATCCGCGCGGTAGTAGAAGGTGTGGTCACCCCTGGCGACATGCTCATACAGCGTCGAGCCTGAACTGGCCTTGCTGAAGCGGACCCGGATCAGCACGTCCTGGTCATTGCTGATGAGCTTGACTCGCAGGGGAGACGGCGCGGCCATGTTGAACAGGTAGTAGTCATTGTTGTCATAGAAGGAACTGGCGGAAGCCTGGATGTCAATCGGCAGACTCAGGACAGCCGGGCTGTCGTGCCGGTCATTGGGTTCCAGGGTATCCTGGTCCATGCTGACCACGGGCGTGAGCTGGATGTCGTCCGTGCCGAAGTGCACCCATGCATAGGCCGGATCGAAGGCCAGGCCGAATCGCTGGTGGTACGCCAGGACGCGCTCGCCCGGCATGTATGGATAGGCAATCTCAGCCAGTCCATCGACATAGGAAGTATCCTCCTGGACCTCGTCCAGGTCAGCGTTCTGCACGCGCAGTTCACAGTCTTCCAGGGCGTTGCCATTCAACTCGTAGTAGGCTGACAGGTAGACCGGGTCATATTCATAGACTTCCAGCACATAGGGCATCAGGGTGCCTTCCATGAACAGCCGCAGATAGTAGGTTCCAGCGCTCAATGGGTCAGCAGACCGGCCTTCCAGATGAGTGCTGCCGTCCGTCAGCATACTGACTCCCGCTTCCGCTGCGTCATAGAAATTGAAGTAGCCGCTGGAGGGAAAGTCGGAAGGGCCGTTGTCCGGGAAGCGCGCCCGCACCATCACGTGCTTGCCCTCCTGCACCGTGAAGCTGAAGAAGTCGTAACTGTCATAATCCGTCAGTTCTTCGCCGCCGATCCAGCCTGTTATGTGTCCGACCAGCGGCAGTGTCAGCGGCGTGGCACTGGCGAAGTCATTGTTGGGTTCCATATTATCAATGGGAGCATCAGCCTGCACATCGAAGTCCAGCCCCGTGAGGGGCCCCGTGGAGAAGTCATGCTCGACGGTGGGCGGAACAAAGGTGTACAGCGGATCCACGGGCCGGATCGTGGCCGGCAGGGGGGCCACATGTGCGTTGTAGATGGAACCCGTTCCCTGGCTGATCATGTAAGTCGTGAAGTCGGCATATTCGAGCTCTACGATGGAGTTGTAGAGTTCCTCGCGCAGACCGTCATCACCGTCACCGGGAGTTCCGTCGTCACCGAGGTACAGGCCCAGGGGAACCGTCTGGCCGCTCTGGACACTCAGGCCGTAGCTCCCACCACCGCCTTCGCAGCTGACCCGGACGTAGTACTTGCCGGGCCGCTGGAAATAGTAACCGACGAAGGAGGCACCGTACATGACGTAGTAGCTGCTGGAGAGGGTTGACACTCCCCAGTCGTTGTACAGCTGCATAGTCGGAAACAGGATGTTCTGCTCACCGATGTACTGCATGTAGTACCAGCCCTCGCCTGGGATGATGAATGAGTAGTAGTCAGTGGCATCGTCCAGTACGCTGATTGTCGCTCCGGCCAGCGGGTTGGCTCCCATGTCGTAGGCGTTGTCGAATTCGTCGTTCGGCTCGAAGCTGTCACTGTCGACGAATCCGCTGGTCTGCGGGTTGCCCCTGAGCTCCAGTCCCGTGATGTCAGCATTGTCAACCGTGACCATCGTGGCCGCCGGAAAGAACTGGTAACCGTCGAGGGTGGCCATCACGGCCCAGCTGCCGTTGGGGATTCCGTTCAGCGTGAAGCCCCCGCCAGGCCCGGACAGCACCGGCTGCGAATCAAGCAGGTTCGTGGTAATGAGCGCCATGCCCAGCGGCTGACCCTGCATGTCCAGCACGACACCGCTCACGTCGTAGCGCTGCAGGTATTCGATCGTCACCATGAAGACATTGAATGGAACGTCGCTGTCCGCCAGCACCGCAACATAGATGTAGCCGGCCGGGGAACTGTGCTGCCCGGCGGCGCCGTCGAGCTGGAACTGGAAGTCATCCCCGTCGGCGGCATGCCCGATCCAGTCCCAGCGTCCAGTGGAATAATCCGCGACGGCGATCCAGTAGCTTGTCCCGGGGCCGCCGTCACTGAGTTCAACCTGCACGCTGCCGACGCTGTCATCGGGTGCGCCGGCGTAGCGCCAGATGGCGAACTCACTGGCCCCCGCCGGGGCAAACTCCGCGTCCTGGCCATTTGCCGTCACATTCGTGGAAGCCTCGTGGAATGCATTCCCCAGCTGGCTCAGGCTGGAAACCGCCGGTACGCGGGTCGGGTTGAAATCCGCAGCATCGTCGGCAGGCAGGCCGGCCTGGAACACGGCGGGCTGGATCTCAATTCCAGGTCCCGGCTGGGACTGGCTCAGGCCGGCATCCGGCTTGCCGCCGCCACAGGCAGTCAGCAAAAGGCCGGCGATGATCAGGAGTATCACTGGATATGCTTTCATGTCAGTTCCTTGGCAATTCTTTTCCGTCAACAGTACATCCTCGCGGTACCAGCAGCTCACGGCAGGTATAACCCGAGCAGCTGGTAGACAAGGTCATCATTGCTGTTGACCTTGATGTAGTAGGTTGTTCCCGTCTGCAGCTCGTAGCGGCATGTCTGGATCCCGGTCAGCTCGTCACGCCTGCCGGTATTGACCTGGTTACTCGCTGAATTTTCATAAAGCGCCAGCTCGAATGTGTCCAGCCCTGCCAGCCAGGGTGTCACTGTGATTTCAAACAGGCCGTCAGCCGGTGCCACGAACTTGTAGTAGTCGTTCCGGTCACTGCTCGGACTGCGGTTGATGTCCTCATAGTCCAGGTTGGCAATCACGCTGATCGGCAGCGCCACCGTCTTGGCCGCTGCTGAGCTGTTGTTCGGTTCAAGCACGTCGGTGTCCGCATAGCTTGCCGTGAAATCCTGCACGACATCCGCCCCGCTCACAACTACCGTCACGCTGCCGAGCGGGCTCGTGGCGTGGTTGGCGATGTACCACTGGATGTCATAGCTGCCGTCCGGGAAGTAGCCGAGCGTGTAGTTCCCGTTGAAGGGCTCCACGACGGTGCCGGTTGTGTGATTGACAATGAAAGTGTTGCCGTATCCCTCCGTCGGCTTGCCGTGGTCGAGGCTGCCGCTGATCTCGTGGACCGCTTCCGGGCTCTTCGTGACCTCCAGGCTGTAGTCCGTGCTGCCCTGCGAGATGCTGAAGGAGACAACGAAGTCATCACTGTCCGGCACATTGAAGTAGAAGCTGCCGTCACCCTGGCCCCGGACTTCCTGCAGGATGATGCCGGCACCGGCCCGGTACAGCCGGCAGGTCCAGGGCAGCAGGGGCTTGGTCTGTTTCAGTTCCAGGGCCAGTCCGCTGGCTTCCAGCCCATTGAATCGATAATTGTCTGTGCTGTCCGTCGGACTGCTGATGCTTGCTTCAAAGTTCTGTGGCAGGTCATACACCGGCGCAGTGTCCCGGTTGCCATTGGGCTCATGGGCATCGCCGTCAAGAGCCAGCTTGGGGGTGACAAGCACATCCTGGCCAGCGAATTCCACCCACTCATAGGGAGGATCAGCCAGCATGCCGTCACGTTCATAGTGTACGCGCACGAACTCCCCATCCATGAACAGCGGAGTCTCCTCGGTCGTGCCGGTGCTGGAGACGTAGCTCTTGTCGGTGAAGTTGCCATCGCCGGTCTGCCAGTGCATGACACCGTCGGCCAGCAGGGCTCCGTCCAGTCTCCACTCGGAACTCAGTCTGCGACCCTGATACTGGAACACCTCCAGCTCATACGGTGTGAGCGTGCCTTCGTAGTCAAAGCGGATGTAATATTCGCCTGCAGCCAGCGGGTCACGGCTGCGGATCTCCAGCTGGCGGTTGCCGCTCATTTCAACCTTGGCAACAGTGGATTCGGTGCTGTCATAGAACCGCAGCTCGCCGGATGCCGAGGGCTTCATTGGTGTATTCAGCGGGAAGCGTGCCCGGGCCAGCAGATGCATGCCCTCCGCCACGCTGAATCTGAACCAGTCCACGTCGTCATTGCCGCTCAGGTCCTCCCCGGCCAGGTAGCTGCTCACGGGGCTGCCCAGCGGCAGGCTCAATGCCGTCGCGGAGCTGAAATCATCGTTTGGTTCGAGATCATCGACCGGTGCACTGGCAGTGAAGTTGAATACTGTGCCGAGCAGGGGTCCGCCGTTGAAATCATGCGTGACACTGGGCGGATCAAAGGTGTACAGCGGACTGACCGGTCTGATTGTCACAGGCACAGGCGGCATGCTGTCATGGCTGGCATAGCTCGTGCCCGGGGTGATCAGGCGGGCAGTGAAGTCCGGCAGTTCAAGGTCGACCCAGCAGTTCCACAGCTCTTCCCTCAGGCCGTCATCACCGTCGCCCGGGTTGCCCGTGTCAAACAGGTCAAAGTTCATCTGCAGTCCCCGGCCGTCCAGCAGGTCCAGCTCATAGCTGCCTCCACCGGCCTCACAGCTGACGGAGACGTAGTAGCTGCCCGGCTCCTGGAAGTAATAACTCACCCAGTTGGCTCCGGACAGCATGGGCCGGCTGGTTCTGGCGTAGATGCCCGCATTGTTGTAGAGCTGCAGCTGCGGGAAGAGGATGCGGTCATCACCGCGGAACTGCACGATGTGCCAGCCGGCAGCAGGCACGCTGTACTCGTACCAGTCGATA
>JAHEFU010000214.1 GCA_024645305.1 Planctomycetales bacterium | reverse complement strand
CAGGCACCGATGTTGAGCAACTGCGCGAGCAGATCAGGGAAGAGGCCGGAGACACGGAACTCTACTTCCAGGAAGAACCGGCTGAGGATGACAGCGGGCAGGTCACTGTTCACGCATACAGCCGGACCCAGGTGATGGACCTGATCTACCGTCTGGCCTTCCCCGTCGTGCGCATGTTTGACAACAGGGCCCAGCTCAAGATCAAGTCCAACCGTGCGGTGAGCGACTTCTTCGTGATGATCAATTCCCGGCGCAGCGGTCAGTTCATCGGCCAGCACGGCCGCACCCTGGATGCGGTGGAGACCCTGATCAGCCACAGCGTGTCGCGGAGATTCCCGCGCTGGGTCAACCTGTCGGTGGATATCGACAACTATCGCCGCAAGCGGCAGTCATTCCTGGAGAACATGGTCACGAAGATCATCCGCGAGATCGAGTACGACCACAAGGAGCGCCCTGTTCCAGGCCTGCTGCCCAAGGAACGGCGTTTCGTGCACCACTACATGACGGACCACCCCTACCTGACAACGGAGTCCCGCGGCGACACACGTGACACCCGCACGCTGTTCATCCTGCCCCGGACTGACATCACGGAAGAAGAGTAGCCGGGATGCAGCGCAGCGACAGGGTAATGAGGATTCCCCGCAGTCAGGGCGGAGTCCTGCTTGGACTGTGCGCCGGCATCGGACGCCACGTCGGGGTGGACCCCCTGCTCATCCGCTTCGGACTGGTACTCATGATGCTGCTGACGATCGGCGGACTGGCAGTGCCCCTGATCTACCTGCTGTTCGCGCTGTTCGTACCGGTTGACAACGCAGCCTGAGCTTCAGTTCCGCAGTTCGGCGAATTCCAGCGACTTCACGATTGCATCGGCATAGGCCTGAGCAGACGCCTCACTGTCAGACTCGCAATACAGCCGCAGGAGCGGTTCCGTACCACTGATGCGGGCCAGGGCCCAGCCCTTCCCGGTGGTCAGCTTCATGCCGTCTTGGTCGTTCGACGAGACCACTGGGTCGCCGCCGATCCGGTCCAGATTGCCAAGCTCGCGGATTGCCAGCCGGTACGCCTCCCGGTCGTAGTCAGGATTCAGTGGATAGTCCCGCCTGATGTAGACGGGGCGGCCGAAGCGCTCATACAGCTCGTCAACCATCTCAGTGACCCGCATACCCCGCCAGCGGCGCTCGTGAATGAGCATCACCGCCATCAGCAGGGCATCGCGTTCAGGCAGGAAGTGCCCGAAGCCCGTGCCTCCGCTTTCCTCTCCGCCAATGATGGCATTGTGTGCCAGCATGGCCTGGCTGACGTTCTTGTAGCCGACGGGTACATCCATGACGGTGCACTGCAGTTCCCGGGCCACCCGCTCCACCAGTCCGGAGAAACTCACTGAAGTGATGACAATCCCTGTCGTGTGGCGCTCGCGCACGAGATGCTGCAAGAGCAGGCAGAAGATCTCATGGGTCTGCAGGAATCTGCCATTTTCATCGATGATTGCCAGCCTGTCGCCATCGCCATCAAAGGCGATTCCCAGGCTGTCCTTGCCGTCGAAAGTCACGTGCTGGCTCAGTTCATTCAGGTTGCCTTCGATCGGTTCCGGCTTGTCACCGTCGAACAGCGGGTCCTCATCCACGCGCAACTCTGACTGCACGGAGAATATCCCTGTCAGGATGTCGCGGTAGATGCCGGCTGCCGCACCATGCATGTAGTCAACCACGATCTCCTGCTGCGGGTCACCCTGCCAGCCTGCTGCCTTCATCACAGCTGCGGCGTATTCCTTTTCCAGGTTGAATTCCTGAACCTTGGCAATCCGCCTTCCCAGCCCAAAACTCATTGCCAGCGCTTCATCCACCGCATTGGCAGCCTGCACGATTTCGCCAACGTCATCCGGCAGCATGCTCCCACCATGGGCACCCTTGAGCTTGATGCCTCCGTAATTCCAGGGGTTGTGCGAAGCGGTGAACTGCAGGCCGACCGGGGCCGCAAGGTGCTTTGTGGCAAATGACAGGTAAGGACTGGGGCAGGCTCTGCCGGCAATGACAGCCCGCTGGCCGCGGGACTCCATGATCTCCAGGGCCATGATCGCGAACTCCCTCGACATGAAGCGCGTGTCATAGCCGACGGGAATCGCACGGCTGGACATACCGGGATGGTTCTTCTCCAGCCAGTCCAGGGTTCCAAGCACGATGCGCGCAACCAGAGTTGAAGTCATCGTGTGACCGATGACACCCCGGAAACCGTCACTGCCGAATACTACTGGCACTGGAGCGGTCTGGCAGTCAGAGGATCGACTGGACTTCCTGCTTGAGGTTGTCGTAGTCGCGGAATCCGACGATCTTCTTGATCTCCTGGCCATCGCGGAAGAAGATCATGGTGGGAACTCCTGAGATATTGAACTGCTGGCTGAGGCCAGGATTCTTGTCGGTGTCGACACCGAACACGTCGAGCTGGTCGCTGAATTCCAGGCTGATACGCTCAATCACGGGGTGCAGCATCTTGCAGGGCGGGCACCAGGTGGCGGAAAAATCCACGAGCACCGGCTTGCCTGACTGTACGACCTTCTCCTCAAACATGTCTTCGTTGATATCGATCACGTAATCCTCCTGTGCTGATCCAATGCGGATTATAACATTCTTCGATTCCACAGACGCCATGCACACAGGCCTGTCCACTGCGAATCCACCGGTTATTACCTTCGTCCGCCAGCTTTATTTCAGAGCTGCCCAGCAATGAGAATTGCTGTCAAGACACTGCCAATCCCCACGGTGAAGTTGTCGTCGATGCCAAGCTGCAGTGATTCAAGGACTGCAGCCGCAAAAGCCACACTGCCTGTCAGGACAATGGCCTGTGGCAGGGGCCAGGGCACCAGTCCATCCAGCTGCAGTGCAAAGCACACAATCCCGGCTGCGGCACTGCCAAGCAGTGCCCCGAGGCTGCCCAGCCAGGTCTTGTCAGCGTTCCAGGGCACCGTGCGCGCCACACGAGGCCCCGGTCCCAGCAGGCCGCTGAGCCCATCCCCCCATGCCATGACCAGCCAGCCCAGCATTGCATAGCGCTCTCCCTGCAGTCCGTAGTTGTCCAGCAGAGGTACTATTGCCACCAGGATGAGCACGACGATGGCGTAGACCTGGAAGCCGGTGACAGTGTTCATCTGCCTGTCGCTGGGTTTGGCAAGCCGGCTGATGAAGCTGAACCGGTCGGCACGCAGCCAAAAGGTGAAGAGCACCGCCGCGATTACCGCTGCCATCGATACGTTGTGTGCGAGGTAGGGCAGCAAGAGCGCCGGAAATCCGAGCAGCAGATGCAGCAGCTTGCGCGTCCGCCTGTCATAACTGCTTGCACTTGCCACCGAAGGATTCTCCCATACATCGCGGATAATGGAAGCATGTCTCACAGGATCTGCCTGCTGAGCAGGGGCAGCCATGAACAGGGCATGGGTCACCTGCACCGCAGCATGTGGTTGCGGGAAGTACTGCTGGGTTGTGGCCGGAACCTGCAGGTCGAGATCTGCTGCCTGTCTTCCGCAGAGGCACAGGCTTATTTCGATGGCAACCAGCTTTCCGTGAACTTCGGTGACTGGCAGTCCACGGCTGCCAGGCTGCCGGCATGTGACCTGTGCGTGGTGGACTGGCTGGACAGCCCATCCGGATTCGTGGATCAGCTGCGGGCCAGCTGCCGGCTTGTAGCGCTGCTTGACGACTATGGCCCTGCCACTGCTGAAGCCGACCTGGTGATACGCAGCTTGCTCAGCGACATTGCTCCGTCCCATGGGAAGGTCGGTCGCGCCAAGGTCCTGTGCGGCATCCAGTATCTGCAGCTTTCTCCTTCGATCGTGCGCCTGCGCTATGGGGCCACTGCCAGCAGGCAGGCCATGGAAGCGGAACTCGTAGAGGACAGTGAGCGCGAAGCCGGTCCGGTGCGCAGTATCATGCTCAGCTTTGGCGGGACCGCCCACATAGAACAGTCCCAGTTCGTGATGAATGTCCTGCGCGAGCTGGAGTACGGCGGCCGGGTACTGGTCAAACCCGCCCACGACCAGCTCCGCGTCCCGCCGGGACTGGATGTTGAGTTGCATCCATCGGCGAAGAACTTCCATGAATTGCTCAGCGCCTGCGACCTGTGCGTTATCGGTGGAGGCCTGACGCTTTACGAAGCAGTCTTCCTGGGAGTACCGCCCGTGGTACTCCCGATTGTTCCACATCAGTTACGGACAGCCCGCAAGCTCAGTGCGGCAGGCTGCTGCATAGTCGGCAGCCTCACCGGTGATTTGAACCACAACATGCTGATGGGCCGGCTGATGGAATTGCTTGGCGGAGTATTGCAGCGTACTCGCCTGATTCACAATGGCATGCGCCTGGTGGATGGCCGAGGGATCTACCGGACGCTCGATGCCCTGCTTGCCCTGCTTGATGAGGGGTAGCACCCTGAGGTCTGTTGATCAAAGTTGACACTTATCAACAGAACAGTCCCGATGAATTCGGCTGGCAGCCTGGTCTCTGCATTCCTTTCCACAATGAATCCATATTCCTTTCACATGTGGATACCTGGGGGAGTATTCCGCGCCTAGTTCATCAACAGGCAGTCAACGGGGTTGTCTGGTGGGATAATTGCCTGATGCCGACAGCGGTACAGATTGAGGGTCTGAGCAAAAGCTATCGACGGCGCCTGCCCTGGAAGTCGGAATCAACGCTCGCCGTGGATCAATTGGACCTGAGCATTCCGCAGGGTGAAATCTTCGGACTGCTGGGCAGCAATGGCGCTGGGAAGACCACCACCATCAAGATGATCGCCGGTCTGGTGG
>JAHEFU010000213.1 GCA_024645305.1 Planctomycetales bacterium | reverse complement strand
TTGAGCCTGGCTGCCTGGCTGGCCGGCCAGACACCAAAGAAAACGCCGGTCATGAATGTCACGGCAACCGCAATGATGATTGCATCCTGCGTGATGACCGGGTCCGGAAAGCGGGCATCCTCCGGCAGACTGGCAATCAGCCTGCACAGGATCACGCTCAGGCCGGTCCCGAGGATCCCCCCGCCGATACAGATCATCATGGACTCAGCGATGAACTGAGCCATGATGCTGGAGCTGTTCGCACCGAGTGCCTTGCGCAGGCCAATCTCGCGGGTCCGTTCCTTGACGCTGAACAGCATGATGTTCATCAGGCCGATTCCACCGATGAACAGGGACAGCGAACCCATCACGACCAGCAGTATGGTGATCTGCCTGGACTCCTGGTTGGCACGTTCCTGCCATTCCATGACGTTCCAGATCCGGAGGGGTTTCTCAAAATCCTCGGCATCAGGATCCACGGGGATCCGGGGGTGGTTGGCCAGAATGGCTTCCTCAACCTGCTGGATCGCCAGGGGTACATGCCTGACGCTTTGCGCCGCCATTTCAATCCTGATGCCCTTCCCGAAATCCCTGCTGCGTTCCATTGCAGTGAAAAAGGGAATCACGACAATATTGCCATCCTCTTCATTCTCGGATTCTTCGAAGGCTCCGAGCACCCGGAACTGCCGGCCGTTTATCCTGACCGACTTGCCACTGGCCTCCGCGAAGTAGAAGAGCGATTCCTTGAGATCGCCGCCGATTATGCAGACCCGCTCGCGCAGCAGGTTGCTGTCGTCGTCAAATCCCAGTCCCTCTGTCAGCTTCAGGGGCGTGAAGTCGAAGAAGGAGGCGTCAGCCCCCAGCAGCTTCGCACTGTCCACCTGCTTGGATCCATAGCGGACCGTTCCCTGGACCTCCACCACTGCGCTGATATGCTTTACAGCCGTGCAGTCGCGCTTGATGATGTCACGGTCCTCAAGGGTCAGCACCTCGTTGGGCGGGATTTTCTTGCGAGAGCGCCAGTGATTGATGTAGACCCCCATGCGGGTGGCACCATACTGCTCGAAACGTTCAATGACGTCCTGCTTGAGACCCTGGGTCACCGCGACGAGGGTGATCACGCTGGCAACGCCCACGATGATCCCGAACATCGTCAGGAATGTGCGGAAGCGGTTGGCCCACATGCCACGCAGCGCAACCGTGATAATTTCCCAGATAAGCATTAATTCAACCTGGCCCCTTGCGGGATTGCAGCCTGCGCGCTACTGGAAGCGCAACGCCCTGATGGGATCCTGGCTGGCGGCCCGCATGGCAGGATAGACACCAAAGAACAGGCCGATTGCTACGGTCACGCTTGCCGCCACGAAAATTGCGCCAGGCGTGACGATTGGCGGCGGAATCTGGCTTTCCTCGGGAAGTCTGCCAATCATCTGACAGGCCAGAACGGCAATCCCTGTCCCGATCAGCCCTCCCAGCAGGCAGATCACGATTGATTCGAGCAGAAACTGATTCATCACGCTGCTGAACGTGGCCCCCAGGGCCTTGCGCAGACCGATCTCCCGTGTGCGCTCCTGCACCGTGACAAGCATGATGTTCATTACCCCCACCCCACCGATGAGCAGCGATGTGAATCCGACGACGCCGAGGAAAATGGTGAGTGTCTTTGCAGACTCCTCCCGGCGAGCCTGCCATTCAGCGGCATTCCAGAAGCGGAAGGGTTCACTCTGGCCCTTTGTCTCATCCGGCAGGGGGACGCGCGGATGCATTTCATGGAGCATCCGGCGGACTTCCTCCTCCGCCCGGTCACTCATCGACGGGTCCTGCAGGCGGAAATTCAGGCCTCCGATCTGGGACACTCCCGCAATCCGGTCCAGCGCAGTGCCGATCGGGACGAGCACGCGCTCATCATGCGACTCCCAGCGGCTGTTGCCAACAGGCTTGTAGGTACCGACAACCTTGAAGCGCTTGCCGTCAATCGTGATGAACTCGTCCACCGCCGGGGCGGAGAAGAACAGCGCTTCCTTGGTCATGCTGGCCAGCACGCAGACACGCTCACGCATCATGTTCTCGTCGTCGGTGAAGAAACGCCCCTTGTCAATCCTGTAAGTGGATATCTTCACCCAGTCCGGCTCGATGGCAACAACGCTGTAATCCTCGAGCTTGATCGTGCCTCGGGAGACCTCCGCTTCCAGCTCGCTTACCGCGCTGACGAGGTCAATGGTCGGACAGCCTGCGCGGATTGCAGCTGTGTCCTCCAGTGTGAAATTCTCCGAGGGTGGAATCGGCACACCGCTGCTCCAGCGATCCATCCAGCAGCCCATCCGGTTGGCCCCCCAGCGCTCGAAGTCCTTGAGCATGTCCTCCCGGGTGCCGGCACTGTAGGCCAGCAGCACTATCACGCTGCCAACCCCCACGACGATCCCGAGCATTGTCAGACCCGTGCGCAGCTTGTTGGCAAACAGGCCACGGAGTGCTACGACAATAATCTCCCAGAACAGCAAACTGATATCACCTATTCAATGGTTCTTTCAAGGACAATCGTCTCCCCTTCCTCGACGCCGCTGGATATCTCATAGCGCAGACCGTCGAAGAATCCTAGTTCTATATCGCGGCGTTCACGGGCCTCTGTGTCCTCGGCATCCGCCACCACCTCTACGTAGGGTTGTCCCTCGTCATACTGGATGTACTGCGCCGGCAGGATCAGCACGCCGGGGTGATCCTCCAGCACGATCTCCACATTGGCTGTCATATTCGGAAAGAGCCGGGGCTTCACTGGCTCCGCTGCCGGCTTTTCATCATCAGGCTTTTCACCTCCAGGGCTGCCCTGGGGACCACCAGGTCCACCTGGCCTGCCACTGCCGGGGCGTCGTCCGCCTCCCATGCCACCACCGCCTCCGCGGCCTGACCAGTTGCCACCGCCGCCGCCAAATCCGCCACCGCCCTCCTGTCGGGCACTGTCGAGATTGATCTCGATGTCAACCGGGAAGCGTGTACCGGAATTACCTCCGCCGGTCTCGCCCTGGGGGTAGATCTTCTTGATGCGTCCGTCCCAGACCCAGCCGGCATAAGTGTCAAACGTGATCCGGCAGGAGCCGTCCACCCTGATGGAGCCGAGGTCGGTTTCCTCTATGCGGGCCTTCACGTAGATGGTGGACAGGTCGGCGATCGTGGCAACCACAGTGCCTGATGTGTTACCCGTCGTCGCGCTGGCAACGGCACTGCCGATTTCGACAGGCCTGGTGAGCACGGTGCCGGACTGCGGACTGGTGATGGTGGTGTATCCCATCTCCTCCTTGAGCCTGTCTACGTCAGCCTGGCTGCCTTCCACATCCGCCTCGGCAATGGCAATGTCATCAACGTCGCCACCTTCCAGCCCCATCTGCAGCTGGCGCTTCGACTCCTCATAACTCAGCTCCGCCTGGTCCAGTGACTCCTTGGCATTCTGCAGTTCGCTGTCAGTGGCATAGGGCGGATCATGCTCATACAGTCCAAGGATCCTCACATAGTCAGACATGGCCGATTCATAACTGAGCTCAGAGCGCTCCACGTCATTTTCCAGACGGCTGCGCGACTCCACGGTCAGTTTGCGCCTTGTCTTCTTAAGCTGGGCCTGGCTGCGCAGCAGACGGGCTTCGGATTCCTTGAGGCTCTGGCTGATCTGCTCATTGTCCAGTTCAGCAATCGGTGTGCCGATGGCAACCTCATCGCCGGGTTCCACGAAGATGGCCTCCACAAGCCCGCTCGCCTTGGACTTAACCTCCACGAGCACACTGGGCTCGACCACTCCGTCAGCCGGCACGATCTTGCGCAGGTCGCCGCGGCTGACTGAGGTCGTCTGGATGTCCGTTTCCACTTCTTCCGGAGCGAACAACGGGGATATGAACTTCCAGCCGAGGAAGCCCAGACCGCCGATGACGGCGAGGTTGATTGCCACACGCACAATGCTTTTCATAGCCATAATGTTACGACACCTGTAAGGGAAAAATCTGCAAATGGTGTGGCATCAAGTGTCATTGACATTGCCTGTTGCCGGGGCTATACTTCTCTTCCTCACTGGGTCGCTAGCTCAGTCGGTTAGAGCGCATCCCTGATAAGGATGAGGTCGCTGGTTCGATTCCAGCGCGACCCACCATTTTCCTCTTATTCCCTGCTGTTGTTCTGACGCAGTGATCTGCTCATTTGTTACGCCTCAGTGGTGAAGTAAGAATGCCAGCGCATCACTGTCAAACTTGGCCTCCCCGCTGACTGACCGGGCCACGAAATCAGCCCCCAACTATCTGCCTGCAGAGTCAAGTGGTTTGCTTGCTGCCTGGAACTGCGACTTTACGACTCGGTTTCAGGCATTCTGCCGGGCAAACTGCTCCAAGCCGGGGATCCGGCCCATCACCCGGCGCATGCAACAAGTGCGAACACCTGCTTGCCATCCAGCTGCTGCGATGCACAAGTATACTCCCCTCCGCAGGTTGGCTTGCCCTGCTTGCCATCTGGAAGTATCATTGCGCTACTTTTCTCCTTGGAGGAGACAATGTCAGGCTTTTACAAACGGCCACGGCTGGCTGATCTGGACAAACCCCTTGGCAAGCGGGTGCGCCTGCACAGGCTGCTGTACGAACATGGCCCCGGCAACGGGACCCTGCTGATCCTGCCCCTGGACCAGGGCATCGAACATGGTCCGATGGATTTCTTCAGTCATGAAGACTGCAAATTTCCGGCATACCAGTTCGAGCTGGCCCGGCGCGGAGGGTTCAGCGCCATCGCCGTACACATCGGACTGGCCCGCAACTACCTGCGGGAATTCGCCGGAGAGGTCCCTCTCGTGC
>JAHEFU010000033.1 GCA_024645305.1 Planctomycetales bacterium | reverse complement strand
AGGACCCGATGCTCTACGAGCGCCTCAGTGCCCCGGAGCACCTGGAATTCACCGGGCAGCTGTACGGCCTGGAGCGCCAGCTGGCCCGCGAGCGGGCCCAGGAACTGATTGAGCTTCTGGACCTGCGTGACGCCGGGGACCGCCTGATCGTGGATTTCAGCCAGGGCATGCGCAAGAAAGTGGCGCTGGGCTGCGCCCTGATCCATGAACCGCGGGTGCTGTTCCTCGACGAGCCCTTCAACGGCATCGACACGGTCAGCTCGCACCAGATCAAGCTGCTGCTGCAAAAGCGCGTCAGCGAGGGCGTGACCATCATGTTCTCCAGCCATGTTATGGAGGTGGTGGAGAAGCTCTGCACCAGCCTGGCCATCATCCACCAGGGCACGATCCGCCTGCAGGCCAGCATGGCGGAACTCAAGGCCCGGCCTGACTGGGATGGCCTGGAGCACGAATTCATCCGCACCGTCGGGCATGTGCGCGGGGTTGAAACAAGCGCGGCCCCGCTCCAGTCTGATAGCAATGATGCGTGATTCTCTGTTAGAATCCTCTGGTATTCTGAGAATTACTGTGTCCGAGAGAAACCGGTATTGTAAAGCCAGTACTTTTTCAAATACCGGGTTCTGTCCGATCTATGTAATGCCGGCCAAGCGCCGGGGGAAGCTGGAAGCTTCAACTTCGCAGGAATAACTGTCTGATATGGATGCGGAAACAAGAGACTTCTTCGTCAGGGCGATGACCTTCGTCAGCGCATTTGCCCTGCTGTGCACATTCGCCATTTTCGCCCTGCAGTACAGCACGACGCTATCCGGCGATCCGGTGCAGATCATTGACTACTCGGATCCCCTGACCCTCTCGCTGATCCTGCTGCCGCACCTCTGTCTGGTCTGTCTGCTGCTGCTGGAAGGCCGCCTGCTGCCGATCCTGATGACCCTGCAGGCCGTCAGTACCTTCATGATCATGCTCGGCATGACGATGGTAGTCCTGCAGCAGGGCGACTGGCCCTGGCACTTGTACTGAGCTCAGGCAACACGGAGATCCGGTGCAAACCGGCAACATGGAGGTCAGCTGAGAAGCTGACAAAGAAGAACACCGGGATTTCAAACCACTAAGCTCACAAAGCCCACAAGGATTCTTCATTCTCGTTCTTCCCTTCGTGTCCTCTGTGGTTAAACAAAGCCGTATCACCTACCTCGTTGACACCCGAGTGCAGGCGAGCCTAGGCAGCCTGCACGGGTGAGCCTGCCACCACGAGGGAATCCAGCAGCCTGATCATCCGGCCGCGGGTCTGTTCCGCCTCCTCCCTGTGCCCGTCGCCAAGCGCCGCCAGCATGACCTTCACAGGGTCCATCGCACTCAGCTCAATAGCGCCATGGCGGTCGCGCTGGATGACGATGTGCAGGGGCAGGCGCGGGGCCGGTTCCGGACCAATGCCGCCGGGGAATTCCAGCTCGGGATTGCTCACCGCGAAGATCCGGTAGGGCAGTTCCAGCGGGCCTCGCAGGCCGGCGGTAACCGCCACTTCGGACTCCAGGCGGAAGCCATATGCGAGCAGGGTCAGGCGCAGCCTGTCCAGGGTTTCTTCGAAGCCGGCCTCCAGCCGCCGGGTCAGGTATAGATCCATGCCAGTCCTCCTAAGATTCACTTACCGTTTCCCAGGGAATGGCCAGGCCCTTCCGTCCCTCCATCAATATACGTGACGCAAATCAGGGGAAATAGTTGCGTGTCCAGCCGGTAATCCCTCGAGTTGCTCTACAAGAATGTTTTACCCATAATTGCCAAGGAGTGAATGTTGTCAGCTTCAGAATCGCTTTCGGATGCAATAAGCGGATGCTGCAGCTTGCCGCCAGGTCGTGCCAATCCCCAGGCCAGTCTGGATCTGCTTGCAGCTGGTCCCGGGCCATCCCTAATCAAGACATTCTTGACGGGATTTTCATCCATATTTGAATTAAAGGCGTGGATTTACCTTGGCCGAATGGAGATAATTATATGGGGAGCAGTCTGCTCCAGAATCCATATTCTTGCAAAGCAATTGATTGAGGCGTGTGATTCCTGCAGGATTACTAGCTTGTTATGTAACGGCCACTGATGTGCCGGCGGCATTGTGCGCCGTGATCCAGGTCTCGCAGTCCATGCTCCTGACCGGCCTGGCAATCCTGCTCGCGGCCTGTGTCACCATCTGGCTCCACAGGCTGTACCGGCGGCAATCTGAGTTCCCGGCGAATCCCGGCAGGCTCCGCAGTGTCAGACCCAGCCTGCAGGAACGGGCGAGTGAAAGCGAGCAGCGCTACAGCCAGCTGGTCAACAACTGCCCGCAGGCCATTGCCATCCATGTGGACGGCCGTTTCGTGTTCGTGAACTCCGCCATGGTGCGGATGTTCGGCTTTGCTTCACAGGAGGAAATGCTGGGCCTCGTACCCGAGGAGCTGCTGGCGGTCCGGCACCGCGAAGCAGCCCGGGAACGCAACAGGATCCTTACAATGGCGATCTGCTCCCTGGAAGCCAAGACCTACGACTTCCTGCGGGCCGATGGCAGTACCTTTTGCGGTGAGATCCACCCGACTTCAATTGCCATTGGCGGCAGGATCGGAGTACAGTCCCTGATTGTCGACGTCACGGAACGACAGGAAAGCGAGGACCGGCTGCGCGAAAGTGAGGAGAAGTACCGAGCCCTGACGGAGAACAGCCCGCTGGCGATCTCCATTCACTCCAACGGCCTGTTCATGTTCGTCAATGCGCGCATGGCGGAAATGTTCGGCTACGACAATCCGCAGGACATGATCGGCCAGGCTCCGATTGACCACTTCTGCCCCCGCTACCAGGCACAGGCCCATGCCCGTTATCAGAAGCTGCACTCGGAGTTCCAGTGCCTGGAACCGGAAGTCTTCGAGTTCATCCGCAGGGATGGCAGCAGCTTCATGGGGGAGATCCACTCCAAGACGATTGACATCCAGGGCCAGCGCTACGTGCAGGCCATGATCACCGACATCAGCGACAGGGTGGACACCCAGATCAGGCTCGCCAGCAGTGAGCAGCGCTTCCGGCAGTTCATGAACAGCAGTTCCGAGTACATCTGGTGCATCAGTTTTGATCCCCTGATCGACACCGGCCTGTCCGTTGAGGAGCAGGTCCGCCAGGTCTTTGAGCACGGCCGGATCTCTGAAGCCAACCAGCAGACCGCCAGGTACTTCGGGGTGCAGGACATCTCCGATGTGCTGGACCGGCCACTGCGCGAAATCTATCCGCCTGAGCTGCTGGGCCAGGCCATCACCCTCTTCCAGGACTTCGTTGAGGCGGACTACCGGCTGGCCGACATTGAGGAGCACTGCGTGGATGAGCAGGGCAAGCCCCTGATCCTGCTGACCAACACCCAGTCCGTTGTCAGGGAAGGAAAGCTGTCACTGGTCTGGGTTGTCAGCCGCGACGTGACCGAGACACTGCAGATGCGCGACCAGCTGCAGGCCAGTGAGAAGCGCTACCGCGCGCTGACACAGCAGAGTTCCGAGGCCATCTGGCGCATCGAATTCACACAGCCCATCCCCTTATGCCTGCCGGTGCAGGAACAGGTCGAGCTATTCTTCAGCAGCGGCGTCCTGACGGACTGCAATGACCTGATGGCCCAATACTTCGGGAAGGAGGATGCCTCCCAGGTCAGGGGCCGGACGCTTCGCAACCTGCAGATTGACTTCGGCATGGATCTGAACCATGACCGTGCACAGCGCTTCATCGAGTCCGGCTACCGATCTGCGGACGAGAAGATCAACGTGCCTGCTGCGGATGGCGGGGTACGGATATACCTTGAGAACAGCACGGGAGTCGTGGAGGATGACTGCCTGCTGGCGGTCTGGGGCACCACCCGGGATGTCACCGAAAACCTGCGCATGCACGAGCAGCTGCTGGCCAGCGAGAAACGCTTCCGGGAGCTGACCGAACAGAGTTCCGAGGCCATCTGGCGCATCCGCTATGATCCGCCCGTGCCGGTCGACCTGCCGGTTGACAGGCAGGTTGAGATGATCCGCAGCAACGGGATCATCGAGGACTGCAATGACCTGATGGCCGGCATGTACGGCCTGCGGGAAGCCTCACAGGTCCGCGGCTGCCTGGTCAGCGACCTGCTGCGGGAGAGCGGCCTGGCATTGGATCCCGAGCGGACCCGGCACTTCATCCGTGCCGGCTACAGCTTCCGTGAGGAGAAGATGTCGCTGGACTACCCGGATGGCGGCCGCCGCGTCTACCTTGACAACGCAGACGGCCTGATTGTCGATGGCAGGCTCGTGGAGGCCAGGGGAACCAGCCGGGAAGTCACCGAGCAGATGCGTGTCCAGGATGAACTGGTTGACAGCGAGCGCCGTTTCCGCCAGCTGGTTGACAAGGCCAGCGAGGGCATCTGGTGCATTGAGTACGACCCGCCCATCCCGGTCGACCTTGACAGGGAGGAACTCATCCGGCGCTTCCGCTCAAACGGAGTGCTGTCCGAGTGCAATGAGCTGATGGCCAGGCTCTACGGCGTGGACAGTGCTGACAGCATCCGCGGGCGCCCGGTCAGCGAGGTCGCCGCGATCAGCTCCCTCAAGCCGACGAGCAGCCGCATCAGCAGGCTGATTGACAATAATTACATCCTGCGTGACGAAGTCATGCACCTGGAGTACCGGGACGGCACGCAGCGTGTCTACCTCTACAACGCCGACGGCCTGATTGTCGACAAGAGGCTCACCACGGTCTGGGGTACCAGCCGCGATGTGACTGAATACGTGCGTGTCGAGCAGCAGCTGCGCGAGAGCGAACAGCGCTACCGCGACTTCGTTGCCAACAGCTCGGAGGCCATCTGGCGCTACGACTGCGTCCCGCCGATCCCCACCGGGCTGGCTGCGGCGGAGCAGGCGGAGCTGATGTACGAGCGGCTGGTGATCGCCGAGTGCAATGACGAATTCGCCCGGATCTACGGACTTGGCAATGCCGCGGCTGCGGCCGGCACGCCCATCAGCAGGCTCGTGCCGCGCGAGCGGGGCCTGCTGGACATGTTTGAGCGCTACGTCCGCAACGGCTACAGCCTGGTTGACGGCGAGGATGAGATCACCCCGCACTCCGAACGCAGCCGCTTCTTCCTGAACAGTGCCCAGGGGACGCTGGTCGACGGCCAGCAGGTGATGGTCTGGGGCACGACGCGGGAAATCACGGAGCAGCGGCTCGCCAGCCTGGCCCTCGCTGACAGCGAGAAGCGCAACCGCGAGCTGATCCTGACGATGGCCGAGGGCCTGATCCAGGTTGACAGCGAGAACCGCATCCGCATCGTCACACCGAACGGCTGCAGCATCCTCGGCCGCAGCGAGGACGAGCTGCTGGGCCGCACCCTGATGGAATTCGTCGCCCAGAATGACCGTGATGTGCTGCTGGAGCAGCAGCGCAGCCGCCGCCAGGGCCTGACCAGCGCATATGAGATGGACATCCTGCGTCCGGATGGCAGCCGGCGGAGGATCAGCATCACCGGCTGTCCGCAGTTCGACGAGCAGGGCACCTACTCCGGCTCACTGGGCACCTTCCAGGATGTCACCGAGACACGGCAACTGGCCCGCCAGCTGCAGCAGGCCCAGAAGATGGAGGCAGTCGGCGTACTGGCAGGCGGAATCGCCCACGACTTCAACAACATCCTGCAGGCCATGCTGGGCTTCGCAGATCTTGCCAGCGACCAGCTGGAACCCGGCAGCGATGCCGTCTCCTGCCTGGCGGAGATCCGTGCCGCGGGCAACCGGGCCGCCGAACTGGTACGCCAGATGCTGACATTCAGCCGCCAGTCCGAGGAGGCAAAGATTCCCGTTGACATCTCCGCGATCGTCCACGAATCCGTCGGCCTGCTGCGTGGCAGCCTGCCCTCCACCATCAGCATCATCACGAACATCAAGGACACCGACGCGGTGCTGGGCAACGCGACCCAGTTCCAGCAGGTGATCATGAACCTGAGCACCAATGCGTTCCACGCCATGCGGGAGCGCGGCGGTGTACTGGAAATCAGTTGCCATAACCTTCCCTGCAGTGCGGTGGTCGCCGCGGAGCTTGGCCTGCAACCCGGCAGCCCGATGGTCGAGCTGCGCGTCCGGGACACCGGACATGGCATGGATCCGGAAACCACGGCGCGGGTCTTCGACCCCTACTTCACGACCAAGCGCATCGGCGAGGGCACCGGACTTGGCCTGGCAACGGTGCACGGCATCGTGCGCCTGCTGGGTGGCTGGATCGGGATTGACAGCGAGGCCGGGAACGGCACCTGCTTCACCATCCTGCTGCCGTCTCAGTCCAGCAGCGCCAGCCCCGCAAGCAGGAGCGTCAGGCAGAGCCAGCCGGTTGAGGGTGACGAACTGATCATGATCGTTGACGACGAACCGGCGATTGCCCAGATGCTCAATGCGGGCCTCAGCCGTTACGGCTACCGCACCGAGTCCTTCACTGACAGCCGCGAGGCCTGGAACTTCTGGCTGGAGCACAGGGATACTGTGGACCTAGTGGTGACGGACCAGACGATGCCCTTCATCACCGGGGACGAGCTCAGCCGGCGCATGCTGGCACAGCGGCCCGGCCTGCCCGTGCTGCTGTGTACGGGCTACAGCGACCTGATTGACGAACTGGGTGCTGAGAAACTGGGCATCAGCCGCTTCATCAACAAGCCCATCGTCCCCAGCCAGCTGGCAACCCTGATCCGCGAATGCCTCGACGGCCGGATACTCACGACACGCTGAGCGGGACCGGTTTGAGCGGCGGGCGGGCTTGCCATAGAATGGAGCAGGCTCCATACGGCCGCAAGGGAGCCGGGAATGAGCGTGTTGCTGATTCTCATCAGCGGCCTGCCGCAGCTGGCAACCGGCGTTTAAGACCGGCTGACAGATACCTACTTAATACCAGGCGCTGACCGGTGCATAGGAGACTGACATGAAGGACTGGCTGTACATTCTCAGGCCCGTGCGCGAAGCCATGCTGAGCGAGGGACCCGACGAGCGGGAAATGCAGGTGCTGCAGCAGCACGTGGCGCACATGCAGCGTCTGCTGCAGGAAGGCACACTCGTGCTGGCAGGGCGCACGCAGTATGACGATATGCGCACAATGGGTCTTGTTATCTTTCGCGCTGCGGATGAGGATGCCGCGCGGCAGCTGATGGAATCCGATCCGCCGGTTGCCCAGGGCGTGATGACAGGGGAACTGCATCCCTACCAAGTGGCCTTCATGGCCGGCCGCTGACCCAGCCTGGCCAGCTGTTCACCCCACCTCCGGGGCGGCAGACCCTGCGCCCCCCGGTTATACTCTCGCTGATTTGTACCGGCTGAGAATCCCACTACTACTGACTGCCCTGGCCAGTCTGGCCCTGCTGCTGTGCGGCTGCGGCAGCGCTAAGCAGGCCCTGGACCAACAGGCCACGCCATCCCTGGATGCCACCGCCTCGCAGGCTGCCCTGACTGACAGTTCGCGGATCTGTGTGCTCTACCGTGACGAGGCCGAGCAACGAGCCCTGCCCCCTGCTCTGCAGCATCCCGGCAGCGCCCATCTTGCCTCCAACCCTATCCTGCGTCCACGCAGCGGCTTTGAGCGGATTTCCGACAGCATCGCCGCCCACTACGGCCTGCAGCTGGAGGAACAGGTCTACAGCGGCCGCGTGCTGCTGGCCGGCTTCAGCCTGCCTGCGGAAACGGACGGGGCTGCCCTGCTCAGTGACCTGCGGGAAACCTATGCCGACTGGGTCAGTGCCGCGGACTACAGCCAGCTCTGCAGTCCGGCCTTCAGCCCGGATGACCCGGAGTATGTTGCCAGTGACGACACCAGCGGCGGGCAGTGGAACATCAGGCACATGCACATCGAATCCGCCTGGGCCCATACCCTGGGCGACCCCTCCCTGCTCCTGTGCGTGGTGGACACCGGGGTGAACATGGATCACACGGAGTTCGGCGCCAGCCTGCTGGATCCCGCCCTGGAATTCCCGGGCACAAACTGCGACATTGCCAATGATGATGCCAGCATCGAGGACAACCACGGGCACGGCACCTTCATCAGCGGACAGCTTGTCGCCCAGAGTGACAACGGCAACGGGATCGCCGGGGCCGCCCCGGGGATCAGCATGTTCCCGGTGAAGATCAGTGACGACGGAGGGAACGAAACCCTCGAGCGGATCATCGCCGGCTGCATGCTGGCCCACAGCCTCGGGGCCAAGGTCATCAGCCTGAGCTGGGGCGGCGGTGGCAATGAGGCCATGCAGGCCATGACCGAGCAGTTCGCAGCGGACGGCGTACTGCTGGTCTGCAGTGCCGGCAACTTCGGCAACAGCTTCGTGACATTTCCCGGCGCTTACCCGGATGCGATGGCCGTCGGCAATTCCCTGCCCGATGAAAGCCGCTTCGTCTCCTCCAGCTTTGGCCCGGCCCTGGATGTCGTGGCACCCGGCTGGAACCTGACCTCACTGGCCCCGGATGACAACAACGGCCTCGTCAGCGGCGGCAGTGGCACGAGCTATGCGACTCCGCTCGTCAGTGCGGCGGCTGCCCTGTTGTGGTCCGTCAGGCCGGAACTCAGCCTCGGCGAGATGCGCGGGCTGCTGGAGACCAGCGGACCCGACGCCACGGGCTTCGGCGAGGGTGTGCAGGTCAGGCGCCTGGACTTCGCTGAGCTGTTCGACAAGGCGGTCAACCCCAGCCTGCGCATCGTGCCCCCCGTACACATCGTGCAGAGCGGCAGCATGCAACTGGACTTCGAGCTGCGCGGGGTGCCGGATGCCGTGCGCGTCTTCCTCGACGGAGAACAGGAGATCCTGCTCAGCGGCCCGGACTTCGCACACCAGCTGTCCCTCTCCGGCGTGCCGGGAGGCCTGCATGAGGTGGAGGCGGTTGCCAACTTCGGTGCGGCCATCAGTTCCGACGTCCTTTGGATCGTGGTTGCCGCCGACGCCCTGCAGTTCCCCGTGGCCGAGCACTTCAGCACGGACTTCGGAATCTGCGCCCCGCTGGACCTTTCGCGCTATGACCCGCAGGCCATGGGGGAACTCGCCCTGCAGGACTACACGGGTCAGGAGGAACAGCTGCGCTCGCTGGGCAAGGCCAGCTGGTACCGCTATACCGAACCGGCCGTGGTTCCGCAGTACCAGCTGCAGATCGGGCTTCAGGGCTACGGCCGCTTCGAACTGGACGCCGTTGTCAGCCAGCCCGTGCACGTGCCGGACAGCGGCAGCCCGACCCTTGCGCTGGAACACCACTGCAACGTGACGGACGTGCTGCAGCGCGTGCTGGTCAGCCCAGACCTCGGCCTGAGCTGGGAACCGCTATTGACAACTGCGGGGACGGAGCCGCCGATGGGCGGTTTCATCCTGCCGCATACGCGGCTGACCCTCGATCTGGCACCCTATGCCGGGCAGGATGTGGTGGTGATGTTCCTGCTCGCAGCGGAGTCCGGCAGCAGCGCGCAGTGGCATGACTTCGAATGGGGCTGGTGGCTGGATGTGCTGAGCTTCGGTGACAACGGCTGGATTGACCTGCCTGTGGCAGCCGTCAGCGAACCGGATGGCCTGCTGTTCGGCAGCGTGCCCGGCAAGTACGACCTGCTGGTCAGCCCGGCGGATGACAACGGCCTGGCGCTGGCGGCCTGGTGGCTGGACTTCCCCGCCTGGCAGATTGAGCAGCCTCCGGACCTGCGGGTGACCGTGTCCGGCCCGGGTCCCCACGGCTACGAGTTCGATCTGGCCAATGGTTATGAAGTCGGCAACGTCACGGCTCTCCTGCACCTGGAAGTGACCGACCTCCACGGCAATGTCAGCGATGAACTGGAGCTGCCCGTCTACCAGTACAACCTGGCCGGGGACGTGAATGCCGACGGCAGCATCAACAGTGCCGACAACGCAGCGCTGCAGGCGCATATCCGTGAGAGTCTGCCCTGGCTGCCCTTCGCCGACTGCAACTTCGACGGCCGGGTGGATGAGCGCGACAATGCCGTGATCGCCTACGCCTGGGATGGCTGAGCCCTGCATTGTAAACTGGTAGCAGCGCAATCCTGGGAGCTTACATGTTCAAGAGATTCCTCGCGACGGTGACAGCGGGCATTCTATACTTCCTGCCGGTGGCGGCCAGCATCTGGGCCATCGGCCTGGTCTACAGCTGGTCGGCAGCCCTGCTGGGCAGCCGCTCCGGATTCTACAGGATGCTGGCCGGCGACGGGGAGCGCGGGCTGCACCCCTACCTGATCTACGCCATCATCCTCGTCTTCTCAATCTGCATCTTCTGGATCATCGGCCGCGTGGCCGGCAGCATCGCCTCGCGCCGCTTCCGGGCCTTCGTCAACCGCATGATGCGCCGCGTACCGGTGCTCAACACCGTCTACAGCAGCACGGACCAGGTGGCGGAGCTGTTCCGCGGCCGCGAGCTGGACGACCCGGCCCTGCTCCGGCGCACTGTGCTGGTGCGGATAGACAACTGCTACATGCTGGGGCTGATGGTCAATTCGGAATCCTTCGAGATCCACGGCGTGGAGCACCGCATCGTCTATGTGCCGAGTGCCCCGCTGCCCACCTCGGGTACGAACTACCTCGCCCCGGTTGTTGACATCCATGATGTCAATCTGAGCGTGGATGAACTGACGAGCATCACGATGAGCCTCGGCGGTTCCGGGGCCTCGATCATCCGCAGCAAGCAGCCGCTGCTGCTGGATAGCTGCAATCAGGAAGTCCAGCCCTGATCAGAGCTGGCGGAAATCCGAGCCGGTCAGCACCTGATCGAAGTGGATCTCATAACTGAAGGCACCAGCGCTGTAGGTCATCTGCCAGTTGACGGTGAAGGTGTTGCCCGCATTGTCAATCGCGGACTGGGCGGCTGCCCGGTTGAAGCTGCCCACCAGGTCCACATTGCTGTAGCTGGGATTGGAGGGGGCCACTCCGAGGGCAATCGTACCGCTCTCGCCGGTGATCGTCACCAGGCCCGTGCCAGCCCCGAAGTTCACGTTGCCACCGGCTGCCGTAGTGGCCGGTCCGGACTGGATGAGATAGCCGCTGTCCGTGAAGTCATAGGTCCGGTTGACCATCAGCGCCCGGGCATCGGAGCGCGCATCCACGTCATCGCCGTCCGGTCCGCTGAAGTTGGAGACCGCCGAACCGCTGTACTGGTTGGCCTTCGTGTTCTGGCCGGGAGTGCTTTCCCCACCGCAGCTTGCCAGCCACAGCAGGCTGAGGACGGCAATGGCCATCAGGGCCGGGCCGAGTGACTTCTGGTTACGCATATAGATCTCCTTGATCCGGTGCTGTCCGTTCAGAAAAGGATACAGCCCGCCATGCAGACGGGCTGTGTTGCAATTTCGTTCTGTCGGGAGGTCTACTTGGCTTCCAGGCTGATGTACAGCATCACTTCATGGCTTAGGGCAGCGTCGTCGAAGCTGGGCCCGATGTTGAAGTCCATGCGGTTGATCGTGAACTCGGTGTAGAAACCGTGGATCGCCTCGCCCTTCATACCCTTGCCGATCTTGTGCTGCGCCGTGAAGCTGACTTCCTGCTTCATGCCGTGCATCTCCAGCAGGCCCTTTACCCGCCAGCTGCCGTCGGAGCCCTTGCTGACGCTGGAGCTCTGGAATTTCAGCACCGGAAATTCCTTGGCACTGAAGAAGTCGGGACTCATCAGGTGCCCGTCGCGCTTGGCATTGCCGGTATCCACGCTGGCCGGGTCAATCGAGAAGCTGACGGAGCTGTTTGCCGGGTTCGCCGTATCCAGCATGATGCTCCCGCTCTTTTCATTGAAGCGGCCGAAGACCGGGGCAGCACTCATATGCTCAATCCGGAACACAATGCTTGAATGGACGGGGTCCACACTCAGCTCATCCGCAGCTGCCGCCGGCGCAGCCAGCACCAGAAGTGCTATCAAACCCAGCAGTAATCCAGTCGGTTTGTTCATCATAGTCATTTACCTCTTGCGTTTTCCTGCGACAGGTCAGGGCCTGCGCAATTGCTGCCTATTGATATTCCATTCTCGCAAAATTGTTTCATTTACAGGCAGAAATTGCTGCCCCGGTAAGCCGTAGTTCGTGATCCATGATCCGCAAACGGTGATCCTTGAGCTGCAAGCTGTTAGCTGCCTTTTGTAACCCGCAACCTGCAAACTGCAACCGGCAACCTGCCCCTGCCCCCAGCTCCCTGCCCACTTCTTCCCCGTTTTTTTGCCCTGCCCGTTAGATTGGCCTATGCTCGAGGCATCCCTGTATACGTGCAAGCGAGCGAAGCGGCTGCCGCGGCATTTGATGAAGCACTGACGCCGGAGATCTACAGCATGGCCTGGCGTTACTGCTGCTACCTCTGCGCGCGCCGTGAGGACAGTGAGGATCTGCTGCAGGATTCACTGGCCCATGCGCTGCGCAAGTTCGGCCAGCTGCGGGATCCCGCGGGTTTCAAGGCCTGGCTGATGGCGGTGGTGCGCACCCGGTTCATTTCCACCCTGCGGCGCCGCAAGGTGGAGGCGGAACTGCCCGACGAGCGTCTGGCCCCAGCCACGGACTGCAGCCTGCTGTCCGATGCCGTGGCCGTGGCCCTGCTTGAGCTGCCAAAGCCGCAGCGTGAACTGCTGACTCTCTTCTACGTAGAGGACCTGCAGCTTGACGAAGTGGCCACAGTGCTCGGCGCCAGTGTGAGTATCGTCTCACAGCGGCTGTTTAGGGCCCGGCGCAGCCTGCGCAGGCTGCTGGATGCACAACCGTACTACAGTGGCGCCGGTACGGCGCCGGAGGAACTCTGATGGACCCCAGGCAACGGATCCTGCTCGACAAGCTGGCCAGACCGGAGGACATACCGAATGACGGCAGGCTGAATGCAGCGGAACTGCGGCGTGAAGCCGGGATCAATGCAGCCCTGAGCGGCCTGCGGATCAAGGCCGGTCCTGAACCGGGGCGCCAGCGGATGCTCGCCGGCGCTCTGGCACAGACGCATACTGACAGGGAGAACAACATGAATCCGATAATCAGACTGCTGGGCGGCCGCCCCTGGCCCGCCCGGCTGGCAATCCTGGCAACGCTGCTGCTGGCCGTCACCATGATGGCCCAGCTGCCCGCCAGCACATCCTACGCGCAAAGCGCCGGCCGGGCCATCGTCTTCGACCTCGGCGTGGCCGCCAGTGACAGCGAGGTGCAGCAGAAGCAGCAGGACTGGCAGGCCCAGTCGCGACGCATCCTCGACGAATTCCGTGCCATCCGGGGTAGTGTGCACCGCGTGGCCATGATGAGCGACCCGCTGGCTGACAACCTGCATAGCCTCAGCGGTGTGATCTTCGTGCTGGATGAAGCTGCTGATGATTCTGACAACGCAGCGGCCCGGCGGGCCCGCGACCGTTTCGCGGCCTATGGTGACGCGGCGGGAATCAAGGTCCACATGCAGGAACTACAGGATGAGATCACCATGCTGTCCGGCGGGGCCGATGAGCGCAGCCGCGAGGAACTGGACCGGGCCCGGGAGGAACTGGCACGGGCGAAGGTCCTGCTGGTGGAGGTCATGGGCGAGCGTGACGGCAAGCTCCAGGAGGCTTCCGGCCTGCTGGAGACCCGCCTGCGCCTGATCGAGGAAATCGCGCCGGATGCCGGGCAGCTGGCGGACATGCAGCTGCGCCTGCAGAAAGTGCTCGAGGAGCGGGAACTGGCAGCCGCAGCCGGCTCGGACCACACTGAGCTCTCGGTGGAGATCCAGCACATCGTCGCTGAGGAACAGCGCCGGATGCATGAGGAACTCGGGCCGGTGCTGGATGAGCAGCGCCGGATGCTGGAAGAGCTGGATATCGAGGCCCTGGTGGAAGAGCAGCTGGCCCTGCACGCGGATGAGCTGGACAACGAGCAGATCCTGCAAGAGCTTGAGCGGGAGCTTGCGGGACTGGACCTTGACCTGGTTGCCATCGATCTGGACGGCGAGCTGCAGGGACTGGAAGTGGAACTGCGCGAGGCCCTGGCGGGACTGGAAGACATGGATGAGATCCGTGAGATTGCCATCCGCGAGCTGCGCAATGAGGAAACCGGGCTGCGGGAACTGAATTCGGAACTACTGAATGTGGAAATGCATAAACTGGAGGACGGCCTGCTCGAGATGAAGGTGGAGCTCCAGCAGCTGGAGGATGGCCAGGCCGTGGAACTCAGGGAAATGGAAAAGGAGATGCAGGCTGAGCTGCGCGTCGAACTGGACGGCCTGCAGCAGGAACTCGAGGCGGAGCTGTCGTCACTGGAGGGACTGGAACTCGGCGAGCTTATGCTGGAGCTGCAGCAGCTCGAGGATCTCAAGGACGTGATCCTTGAACTGCGGCTGCCTGAGGGCGAACTGCTGGAACTGACAATGCTCGAGGAACTGCACAGGGCCGGAGAGGGCGAAGGCAAGATCAGCTTCCGTTTCGAGGACCACCTGTTCAGCTTCCCGGCCAACACACCGGCGAAGAAGATGGCCGCCACCGTCAACAAATGGCTGAAGGAGAACGGCTTCGACTGCAGCGTGATGGTTGAACTGCAGTATGACGACAATGATGAGCTCTGCGGCGCCAGGGCCGTCGTCAGGGAGTAATGGAGGCCTGACGCAGGAGCGCGAACGTTCAGCTCGCAGGAGCGCGGGTATTCAGCCCGCGCTTCTTTGCCTGCTACCACTGCCAAGTACCCACTGATACAGCCTCAGACCATCGAGCGATGAGCGAGATGGCAAATCCTCAGTCCAGGCTGCCGACGCGGTGCAGCTTGATCACGTTGGTCTTCCAGTCCGCGCCCATCGTCAGGCCGGCCACGACGATCACCTTGTCATCCTCCGCCGCCTGGCCCAGTTCCATGACCCGTTTGTCAACGACACGCAGCAGGCTGTCCAGGCCCTTGACATCAGTCACGAGGTCCGGCACGATGTTGCGGCCGAGGTTGATCTGGCGCAGCACCCGCGGGTCCTGGGTCATCCCGATCACCGGCACGTCCGGGCGGCGCTTGCTCACGAGCCGGGCGGTGGTGCCGGATTCCGTATAGGCCACGATGGCCTTCGCTCCCGTCATCTCCGCCATTTCCACCGCGGCCCAGGCGATGGCGAGGTACTCGTTGCCATCCTCCGACAGGTCCCGCCGGCGTTCCGGCCTCCGCAGCTCGCGGCTGCCCTCCGTAGCCACGATGATACGCCGCATCATCTCCACGACGCGCACGGGATTGTCCCCCGTGGCCGTCTCGCCGCTGAGCATCACGGCATCCGTCCCGTCGAGCACGGCGTTGGCAACGTCGCTGGCCTCGGCCCGGGTCGGCCAGGAGTTGTGGATCATGCTCTCGAGCATCTGCGTGGCGGTGATCACGTACTTGCCCGCCCGCGTGGCCTCGCGGATGATGCGCTTCTGGGCCAGTGGCACCTCCTCCGGCGCCATCTCGATCCCCAGGTCGCCACGCGCCACCATCACTCCGTCGCTGGCGTCGAGGATCCCGTCCAGGTCGTCCAGCGCCTCCGGGCGCTCCAGCTTGGCAATCAGTCCGGCACGGCTGCCGGCGGCATCGACGCGACGGCGCAGCTCGTCCATGTCGTGGCGGCCGCGCACGAAGGACAGCGCGATGTAATCCACGTCCTCCTCGATGCCGACCTGCAGGTCCGCGATGTCCTTCTCGGTCAGCGGGTCGATCGGCAGGGCGCGGCCCGGGAAGGCGATGCCCTTGCGGTCCGAGAGGTAGCCGCCGACGACCACCTCCGTCTGCACCGTGCGGCCACTGATGCCGGTCACCCTGAGTTCGATCATGCCGTCCGCCAGCATCAGGCGCTCGCAGCCGCGGGCCAGCCCGGCGAGGTCCTCGATGTCAACCTGCACACCGGAAATGCTGCCGGTTATGGACTCGTCGGTCAGGCTGAACGGCTGGCCGGGGCTGAGGAATACGCGGCCCTCGCTGAAATGCCCGATGCGCACCTTCGGCCCGCTGAGGTCCTGCATGATGCACAGCGGAGCTCCCTCCTCGGCGGCGATACGACGCAGTCGGCGCACCCATTCACGGTGCGTATCCATGCTGCCGTGTGAGAAGTTCAGCCGGGCCACGCTCATCCCGGCGCGGATCAGGGCCCGCATCTGCTCCTCGCTGGAGCTGGCCGGGCCGATTGTGCAGACGATCTTGGTTCCCGCCATCTGTCCTCCTGTCCCACCCTCGCGGGACTGCCATATTCTATACATGGTCATTGAGGCGGGGCTATGAATCCGCTGAAATCCCGCCCGTGGCCCGATTGACAGCGGCTGCGGCTGAACTTATGGTTATGCCGTGCGAATACCGGGATCCCTGCTGGCTGTGCTGCTGTTGACCATGCTCGTGGGGCCGTCCGCTTCCGCTCAGGCCCAGACGGACTGGCAGGAGCGGATCCTGCACTTCCAGGCCGAGATCCGCGTGAATGCGGACAGCAGCGTGGATGTCACCGAGAACATCCGCTTCAATGTGCAGAACCAGAGCATCAACCACGGCATCCTGCGCGACATCCCGATCCGCCACGGCATGGGTGCCCCCGTGCGGGTGCCCCTACGGGTCAAGGAGGTCCGGCTGGACGGTGTGCCGGAGGACTTCGAGCTCGAGTACGACCTGGGCTACACGCGGATCCGCATCGGTAGCGGGGACCGCTACGTCGAAAAGGGCGAGCATGTCTATACCATCCGCTACAGCGCCCCGCGCCAGGCCCGCCGCTTTGAGGACCATGACGAACTTTACTGGAATGTGACCGGCAACTTCTGGACCTTCCCCATCGACCGGGTGAGTGCGCTGGTGATCCTGCCCGAGGATATGAGCCGCAGCAAGGTCGGAATGGAGGCTTACACCGGTGTGCTCGGGGCCCAGGGCCAGGATTACACGACCCGCTTCGAGGGCCGCGGCCGGGTGTCCTATGAAAGCACGCGGCCCTTTGGGGTCTATGAGGGTATGACGATCGTCACCACCTTCCCGCGCGGCGCGGTGCTGCTGGACAGTCCGGCCGCCTCGCTGCAGTGGTGGGTGCTTGACAACGGCTGGCTGTACGCCGCCCTGCTGCTGCTGGCCGCCGCCTGCATCTACTACCTTGTGCTGTGGGTTCGGGTCGGCCGTGACCCGCGCGAAGGCCTGGTGCTGCGTGAGGAAACACCGCTGATCGGCCTCTCCCCCGCCGCCCTGCGCTACATCTGGAAGATGGGGGCGGACAGCGGGATCCTCAGCGCGGTGATGCTGCAGCTGGCCCAGAAGGGCTGGCTGGTGATCGAGGAACAGGCCGATGACGAGTTCGAGATCGTGCGCACG
>JAHEFU010000032.1:12947-17244 GCA_024645305.1 Planctomycetales bacterium | reverse complement strand
CGTGGAGCGGCAGCCGATCTTCTCAGCCTGGCGGTTCTTCATGCCGACGTATTGCGAACTGGCCGGGCTGTCCCCGACCTGGATGAAGACTGCATGGGGCTGCGCATGGCCGTCGGCGATGTACTGCCGGATCTGTTTCCTGAGGCGGATGCGAATGGACTTCGCGGCCTGCTTGCCGTCGAGGAGCTTTGCCACGCGGCAATTTTACTTCAAGGTCAGGTCTTCCAGCGGATTCTTCGGCGACTTGATGTTGTCGGTCTGGTCCACGGCCAGCTCCTTCATCACCACGCTGAAGTCGTGGTAGTCCTTGAGGTTGACATAGGCACTGAGGTCCGTCAGCTCACCCTGCAGCACCTCGTTCATCAGGCGGTCCATACCCGCTGTGTTGCCGGTGTTGTAATAGATCCCGAACAGTTCATAGATCGCTTCCGTGACAGGTCGGTTCGGGCGGCGGGCGAACAGGTAACCCTCCAGCAGGCGCTGGGCGTCATCCGCCTTTCCGGCATTGAGCAGGATGCGCGCCTTGGCGGCGGTGAGGGCCGGGTGCGTCGGGTCCATGGCCTCCATGGCCCGCAGCTGGACCTCCAGCACACTGGACAGCTGCTGCAGTTCGGCGATGGTCAGCAGGTCAGCCAGCAGGTCGCCCAGCCAGGGCACGCCATGCTGCTTGAGCACGGCCGTTATGTTGTCAGCCTCGGGCCAGCGCTTGAGCCGGGCCATGCACAGCGCGCTGAGTGCCAGGTCCGTGTCGGACATATGCCGCTGGCGGACTTCCAGCACACGCAGGGCGGACTGGTACTGGCCGGTCCAGTAGTACATGCGCGCCTCATCCACGATGGGGTCGGGATTGTGTGAGGCCTGGTACTCCAGGTCGGTCATTTCACTCTTAAGGTAGTCCATGTTGCGGGAGATTATGGACTGGTCGCGGTCCGTGATGATGTTGGCCTTGCTCATGGCGGCGATGGCGTTCATCAGGTCGCCCTGCAGGTAGTAGAACACACCACGGTTGTTGTAGCGGGCTGATTCCACGAGGCCGTTGTCAGGCAGCAGATCCAGGTGGTGGAAGATGCTGAAGTGGTTCTCGTCATCGGGGCGGACGATGAAGTAGTTGTACTTGATGGGGTAGATGCCCTGCTGGTTGAGGTAATGGTCCGCGGGCTGCCACAAAAGGTTTGATTCCGTCAAAGCACCCTTGGCCTGGAAGGACAGGTCGGTGACATTCTTCAGTTCGTAGAGCACAACGGGCGTTTCCCCGGTCATGTCGTAGATCCGCAGGTCGCCCAGTTCATGCTCGCGGCCCAGGCTGTCGGTCCAGAGATTGGTCGGGTAGGAGAGGAACTGCTGGCCGGTCAGCAGGAAGGTGAAGGGTCGCTTGCCGTTGTAATGGCTCATCCTCTCGGTGAGGCGGGTGACCGGCTGGCCGTTGCGCAGTTCCACCACGCGCATTTCGAAGCCACTGCCGTCACGGATCACCGCGGCACCCATTTCCGGGCCGCCCAGCGGGGTGGCCAGGAAGTACTCCACCGTGCCGAGGCTGGCGAAGTGGTTCTCCAGGCGCTCGCGGTTGGCTTCACTGACCGCGGCGGCGGGCATGGTCCAGGCCAGCCAGCAGGCAAAAGCCAGCACCGGCATCAGTATCCGCATGCGGGAATTGTGTCGTGTCATTGATCCATCCAACCCTGTCCGGGACTGCTCCCGGTGTGTTTGTCCAACCTGTAGATCATAGCAGTGGCGCTGCCCGCAGGCAGCCACGCGTCGTCCACAGCGCTTTAGACGGAAATACCGCTGAAATGTTCCCCTAGCGGGCGGGATCAGGCGTGTGAGTGGTACTGGGCCAGCACCGAGGCCAGGTATTCATCACGCTGGCGCTGGCCGAGGGTGTCTGCGCTGTAGCCCAGGGCTGATACCAGCCGGCCGCTCAGGTTGTGGCGCAGCTCGGGCTCGAATTCCATGGCCCGGGTCAGGTAGTGGCTGATGGCCAGGGCGATGCGCGGGGTCACCACGCCTGTATCGTGCTGCAGGTTGTTCGTGCCGCCGTAGCTGTGCACCCAGCTCACCGGCTGCTGCTGGCTGAACTCGCGGACCACCACGGTATCCGCCACGAGGTCACCGATGCGCTGCTGGCTTTTGCTCGCGAAGAAGGAGATCAGGCCGGTGAAGTGGTTGCTCGGCAGGAGGTCCACGAGGCGCATCAGGTTGCGCATCCAGATAGCCTGGGCGTTGAGCGGCAGGCCGCCGCGGCGCAGGACGCGGATCCCGGTCAGGCGCTTGCCGAAGGTCTGGCCGTTCCAGATCGTCTCGAAGATGATGTAGTAGGCGGGGTAGACCAGCAGCACGATCAGCACGAAGAGGATCACGAGCGCCATGGTGGCGCCCTGGTTGCCGCTGAAGGCCTCGAAGAGCGATGAGGTGATCGCAATCACCAGCAGGATTCCGCCGATGATCACCTGGGCCACGCCGATGATTAGGTTGTCAATGAAGAAGGCCAGGGCCCGCGGACCGAAGCCGGCCAGCGGGAGCTGCAGGGTCAAAAGCTCCGGGGTCTCGATTTCAATGACCTCGTAGTCCTCCCAGTACTCCATCTATCCGGCGGTCTGGCGGCAGGATTTGAGGGCTTCCATGAAGGACATATGGCTCATGGCGTTGCAGTGCGACTTGTGTTCCGGCAGGCCGCCGAGGGAGGTGATGACCTCCTCCTGGGTCAGGGCTTCCGCGTCCTCGATGCTCAGGCCCTCGCTCATGCGGGCGATGGCTTCGGCGGAGGCGATGGCCGAACCGCAACCGTAGGCCACGAACTTAGTTTCCTCGATCACGTTGTCGGCGCCGAGCCTGACCTGCATGCGCACCCAGTCGCCGCAGTCGCTCTGCACATGGCCGATGCCCGAGGGGGAGTCCATCTCGCCCATGTGGGTCGGGTTCTGCATCAGGTTGATCATGTTGTTGCGTAGTTCTTCCATGTCTCAATGGGCCTCCCAGCCCAGGGAACAGTTTAACAGTGAAAAGTGATCAGGGAACAGGTTTCGAGAATGGAGGCGCGCAACTTGCTTGCGTGCAATCATGCCGCCGGCCTGTTCGACATCCCCGCCCTGTGGATCTCTCCTGCGTTGCGATCCCCACCCGGGATGTCCGGCGGCTTGACAATGGAGCTACACGCTTTAGCGGTAGAGGAGCGCGAACATTCAGTTCGCATGAGGCGGAAAAAGTAATCGGAGTGTCGGACTTAGTCCGAGAGAGCCATGTCGCTCGCAGAGCGACACTCCGCCTTATTCCTGACTTCTTCCAGCGCTTCTGCCAACTGCCCAGCGGCAGAACAGGAACACCCCGACCAGCCAGGCGAGATTCAGCAGGATTACCAGCAGGTAGCCGATGCCTCCCAGGCGGATTGCCAGCCCCTGGTTCCAGAACAACTGCAGGGCCATGGCTCCCTCGGCGTGATCCACGAATTCGAAAGTGTGCATCCCGTAGCTGAATGGCATCTGCTCGAAGACGATCTGGAAGCCCCGCAGGAATTCCAGCAGGCTGATGTTGCGGGCGGCGAAGACACTGGCCGGGTCAGCGGTGAAGTCCGCTAGCTGCTCCAGCAGGCGCAGCAGACCCAGCGTGAGGACGGCGAACATGGCCCGGCGGCTGTCGCTGCGGTACAGGAAGCCGCTTGCCAGCAGGCCCAGCGCAGTGAGCGTGCCGCTGCCAACCAGCAGATGGCTGGTCCCGCTGTCGAAATCCACACGGTTCAGGGCCAGGCCGGACTGCAGGACGTAGTAGAGGGGAAAGACCAGCCAGCCCAGCATGACAATTGCCAGGAAGAGGAAGCCCCCGGAGCGTCGCTGGCCGGTGTTCAGGAAGGCAATGGACAGGCAGGCGTAGAACGCGACTAGCATCGTCATGTCCAGGGAACTGACAACGGGGTTAAAGGCGGGGGTGACCCCGCCGGCCCTGGCGAGGCTGGCCAGCTGCAGCAGGAAACCCTGCAGGAACTGGATCAGCAGGAAGCCCAGGGCAATCGGCCAGTTGGCAAGCAGCCCGCCCATGAAGAATACCTTGCGCAGCTTGCCGCTGTCCGGAATGACGGCCTCGTCATTTAGCTGGAAGAACAGGCGGCGGCGCATCAGGCCAGTCATGTGGCAGGCCAGTACGGCGCAGAGCACAAGCAGCTGGCTGAGGGCCTGGGCTGCGAACCACAGCCTGGCCGCCAGGCCAGGGGTGGCCACCTGGTCAATGTTCCCGAGGATGGCCAGGCAGACGACCCCGAGGAATCCCAGCGCTGCCAACGCGATCAGCCAGTTGCGCCCAGCTCCAT
>JAHEFU010000032.1:0-12937 GCA_024645305.1 Planctomycetales bacterium | reverse complement strand
GCCACCAGGCGCGCATGCTGCGCTGCAGTGGCTCATTGAGCTCGCGGTAATCGGAAATGCTGTCCTGCAGGCGCTGCATCTAGGCTGGCTGCACCATACGGGAATGCCGGGCGACACTGTGCAGGCAGGCCGCTGCGACCAGGCCGAGCACCAGCAGGTTGCCGGCCCAGGCCAGCGGGTAGCCGGCCCAGCCGAGGTACAGGCCGGACTGGAACTGGTCGAAGACGCCGAGCAGCTGTCCCTCGCCGAAGGAGGCCGAGAAGCCGAAGGCCGGGTTGTAGTCCGCCGGCTGGCAGCCCACGAGCGGGAAGCGGAAGGGGATGTTCAGGTGCCAGACCAGGTTGGCAAGCGGCTTCATCACGTCGTCATACTGCACGGCCGTGAAGGAGCCGTAGCGGCTGAAGCTGAACATCAGGTCGGCCATGCGCAGGGCCACGATCACGGCGGCCACGGCGAGGAAGCTCCTGTCGTTGTCAGCGATGTGCAGCATCAGGTAGACGAGGGCGGTATAGCCCAGGAGCAGCAGGCCGGGACGGTAAAAGCTGTCCATCCAGTACAGGGCGTAGATGTTGGGGTCCTGGAAGCAGCCGGCGATGTCGATCAGCAGCTGCATGTCCAGCAGGCCGCAGACCAGCCAGGCCACGGCGGGGCTGCGGTTGAGGCAGGCCACGGCGAGGCCGACCGTTGTCAGGGCGCTGAAGTGCAGCAGGTGGCTGGGCAGGGTTGCCAGTTCCAGCCACAGGCTGTGGCGCAGGTGCTGCAGCATGTACTTCCAGCTTTCGTGGATCCCCAGCCAGCTGTGGGAGAGGGATGAGTCGGACAGCAGGAGCAGCAGCAGGAGCGTCAGGGCGGTCAGCAGCAGCGCGCTGATCACCGGCCAGACACCAGAGTGCAGTGCCAGCAGGAATCGCGTGGCCGGGGGCTGGCTGCCGGCACTGCGCAGCCTGGCGAGGGCCAGACCGATCCAGCTGATGAACCCCAGCAGGGGGATGAGCCGCCAGGCGGCCTCGCCGAAGTGCAGGTAGCGTGCTGCCATGGGCCGCTCGAGGGCCGGCAGGAACCAGCCGCAGTGCAGCATCAGGCTGAACAGGCACAGAAACAGCATCCCGAGCAGCATCAGGCGCAGTGGGCCGCGGTCCCGGTCAGCGAGCTGCGGCCGCAGCGGGATGTAGAACTCCCGGTATTCCCGCAGGCTGTCCCTGATGAAGGTCATGGATAGAGCATAGGGAGTTGCATGGAAAATGAAAAGGGGACCCCGCGGGATCCCCTGATGTATACGCTTGTCCTTGAGAATTGTTAACCACTAAGATCACCAAGCTCACAAAGGAGATTAGGATCACAAAGTGTTCTTTGTGAACGACTGCAATTCTTTGTGCTCTTTGTGGTTAACTCTTACTCTGCTCATTGTTCGGATTGCTCAGGACCTCCGTCTCCACTACCGCTGAAGCGGGTAGCTCCCTTGTCCGGATTGCTCCGGACCTCCGTCCTACTGCTAAAGCAGGTAGCTCCGAAGATTGTCCGGATTGCTCCGGACCTCCGAAGATTGTCCGGATTGCTCCGGACCTCCTAGACGACGCCCTGGGCCAGCATGGAGTTGGCAACCTTGAGGAAGCCTGCCACGTTGGCACCGAAGACGTAATCGCCTTCCTTGCCGTACTTCCTGCAGGTCGTGGTGCACTGGCTGTGGATGCTCTTCATGATGTTGTGCAGCTTGAGATCGACTTCCTCACGGGTCCAGTAGGTGAAGGCCGCATTCTGCGCCATCTCCAGGCCACTGGTGGCCACACCACCGGCGTTGCTGGCCTTGCCCGGGGCATACAGCAGACCATTGGACTGGATATGCGCGAAGGCTTCCGGAGTACAGGGCATGTTGGCGCCCTCGCTGACGGCGATGATGCCGTTGGCAACGATGGCCTTTGCCTCGTTCAGGTCCACCTCGTTCTGGGTGGCGCAGGGGAAGGCCAGGGTGCAGCCGTCCACGTACCATTCGCTCTTGCCGTTGCTGCGGTCGCCGTACTCCCCGCCGAACTTCTCTGTGTATTCGCTGATGCGGCCGCGCTTCTCGTTCTTCAGTTCCATGATCCAGGCCAGCTTCTCCTCGTTGATGCCGTCGCGGTCAACGATGAAGCCGTCGGAGTCGGACATGGTGATCACCTTGCCGCCGAGCTGGATGACCTTCTCGGCGCAGTACTGCGCCACGTTGCCACTGCCGCTGATCAGGGCGTTGCGGCCCTTGACCTCATGCCCCTTGGTGGCCAGCATCTCCTGGGCGAAGTACACGTTGCCATAGCCCGTGGCCTCCGGACGGATCAGGCTGCCACCCCAGTCGGGGCTCTTGCCGGTCAGCACGCCGCTGAACTCGTTGCGCAGCTTCTTGTACATGCCGAACAGGTAGCCGATCTCGCGGCCACCCACGCCGATGTCACCGGCCGGCACGTCGGTACGCGGACCGATGTGGCGGAACAGTTCGCTCATGAAGGCCTGGCAGAAGGCCATCACCTCGTTGTCAGACTTGCCCTTGGGGTCGAAGTCCGAGCCGCCCTTGCCGCCGCCCATGGGCAGCGTCGTCAGGGAATTCTTGAAGACCTGCTCGAAGGCCAGGAACTTGAGGATGCCGAGTGTGACGCTGGGATGGAAGCGCAGGCCACCCTTGTAGGGACCGATGGCGCTGTTCATCTCGATGCGGTATCCGCGGTTGACCTGTACGTTGCCGCTGTCGTCAACCCAGGGGACGCGGAACATCAGGACGCGCTCGGGCTCGACAATGCGCTCGAGGATGCGCGCCTGGCTGAATTCGGGATGTTGGTCGTAGATCGGCAGGATGGATTCCGCAACTTCCTGCACGGCCTGATGGAAGGTCGGTTCGGCCGGGTTCTTGGCCTTGACCTGCTCCATGAATGCACTGACTGAGTGAGACATCTGTGTTTTCCTCCGGGATCTGCCTTCCGCCGGGCGGAAGTTACGCTGAATTATAGGACAGAAAGAGAGTGCTCAGCCCGTGATTACAGATTGAAATGTGGCAAGCGGCGACGCTACTGATCGACTTCGACCGGCGGACCGGATGGCAGGTGCACATCCGGCTCACCACCACCACCGAGTTCATCCTCCAGCTTCTGCTTTTCCTCCTCGGCATGAGAGGAGGCCCGGTCGCTGGCGTCATCCGGGGAGATCAGTGGAGGAGCCACTCCATCGGAGTATATGGGGCCTTCCCAAGTGCTGATGTCCTCCATTCCAATCAGGGATATGTCCTGGGTCACGATCGCCATGGCAAAAGCGTCATCCGGGTCGTAGAAGTCGTAGTCCCCCAGTTCACTGTCCGGGATGTGCTTCAGGCGCCGGTCCAGCAGGAGGGCGCCGTTGGAGCGGGGCTTCACGTCGGCCGTGGACATGTCCCATTCCCAGCGGAACTGCGTCACTTCCCCGCTCTGGCGATGCTCGACGGTCCACAGGTAGGTGATCACGTTTTGCAGGTTGCGAGGCTCATCGCGGCGCACGATGAACTGTTCGGTGCTCAGGCCGGCGAAGAAATTGTTGTAGGCCTCCACCTGACCCCGGGGGCCACTGACATCGCGGGAGGCGATTTCATGCATGATGTCCACGGCCTTGTTGCTGATGTACCAGGCCCCGATGCAGACGCCGGCCAGGACAAGGCCGAGGATGATCCCAAGGAGGCTACCGGTAACGCGCAGGAACTCGGGCATGCTACCGCCCTGGGAGCTTGCAGTGCTGCTGCCGCGCCGCTTGCGGCGGGCGCTTGTGCCCGTACTGCTCCTGCTGCTCCTGCCTGCTGTTTTGCTCATAGATGGGCGATCCGGTATTCCTGGTTCTGCCTGCTTCCCGCAGTCCGCCACAGCTGCTCCCGGCTCCGGGGCTGCTGGTCAGGGGAATTGTGGATCCTCCCGTAGAGACGCGTGGGGTTCAGGCTGTCTTCAAACAGCAGCACGGCGCACAGTGTCCCCGATGTGAGGACCGGTCCCAGCTCATGTGCCTGCGGCTCCATGTCCGCCTCCCAGTATCAGACTTGCGGGAGTTCGTTGCCCCTGCGCTCATTGATGATACACGTGTATCCCATCTCCTGCAGCATCCGGTCCATGCGGGCGGCTTCACTGGCGGAGCTGAAGATCTGCTCCACCACCACCACACTGCCCATCACGACTGCCTCAGGCATGAAGCCCTCGGGGAAACTGCCCTGCTCAATCAGGGCATAGGCCTCAGCCGCGTTGGCCGGTCCGGTGAGCTGCACGGAATAGATGTTCGGGATGTCCGTCCCGATGGGCCGGACGTCAATGGACAGCTTGGCCGGGTCATCAATCTCGATCACCTTGAATTCGGACGGTCCGCCCAGGAAGACCTGGAATTCCTTGATGCTGCCGTCCGGCGGGGTGACCACGCTGAAGGGCAGGGCGGGACTGCTCTGGACCTTCGTGGCCGGGCTGAAGTTCACACCTTCCAGCCGGATCACCAGCCGGTAGGGGAACTCACGGTACTCCACGGTGTAGACGGGATGTTTAGTGGCAGCGGAGCCGTCAGTCATGGCCAGGTCCAGCACCATCCGGGTGGCCTTGCCCTGCCGACCAAAGCGCACGCCTTCGAGCAGCATGCCGCTTTTGGAGCTTCCGCCCTTGAATGACCCAATGCTGGTGAACTCGGCTGGCTTCTTGTCCGCCGCGCCACACAGCAGGATCGACAGCGCCAGCATGATGCCGAGCGCAATACCCCTTTGATAGCTCATATCTCAACCCTTATCTCATCGCACGAGATGCCTCATTCTATCACATTTGATTTCACGCGTGGAACCCTGTCCACAGGAATCCACAAACATGGGATTCACGAAGCCGGAACCGGTGAATGGGCCTCAGCTGACCTGCATGGCCAGGTTGTACAGTTCGCGGTCAATGCGCCGGCCGCTGCGGCTGGTGGCGGACTTCATCGGCACTTCAACCATCTGCCCGTTGAGCTCGCCGACCATCAGGCCGTTATGCCCGGCCAGCAAGGCTTCCACCGCCGCCTTGCCGCAGCGTGTGGCGTAGATCCGGTCGGCCGCAGTGGGAGCACCGCCGCGCTGGATATGCCCCGGCATGCAGCCGCGTACGGTGACGCTTTCGGCGGTATTGGCGTCGATGTAGTCCACGAGGTCGAAGGCCTTGTAATCGGGTTTCTTGATGGCCCGCCCCGCGCCCTCGGCCATCACGATCAGGTGGAACTTCTTGCCCTGGTCGATGCGGCGCTGCACCATCTTCACGACCTTCTTCTCGCTCCAGGTGATTTCCGGCACGAGGATGATGTCGGCCCCGCCGGAGATGCCGGCATGCAGGGCGATATGCCCGCTGTGGCGGCCCATGGCTTCCACGACGAAGGTGCGCTGGTGGCTTTCCGCCGTGTCGCGCAGCTGGTTGATGCAGTAGGTCAGGGTGTTGACGGCGGTGTCGAAGCCGATGGTGTTGTCAATCCCGGGGATGTCGTTGTCAATCGTGCCCGGCGCGCCGACCACACGGGCCCCGAGCTTGACCATCTTGCTCGCTCCCCGGAAGGAGCCGTCCCCGCCGATCACCACCAGGCCGTCGATATCCCAGTTCTTCAGGGTCTGCACGGCGCGCTTCTGCCCACTGACCGTGTACATCTCAGCGCAGCGCGCGCACTCCAGCTTGCTGCCGCCGGAGTTGACCCAGTTGGAGACGCTGCCCAGCGGCATCTGCTCAAGTTCCGCATGGATCAGGCCCTCGTAGCCACGCTTGACTCCATACACGGTGAGTCCCGCGCTGCGGCCGACGCGCACCACGGCGCGCACGGCGGCATTCATGCCGGGCGAGTCCCCTCCGCTGGTCAGCACTGCGATATTGCGCATGGGGGAGATTATAGTGGAGGTAAGGCTTCAGCCGTACAAGTGGAAGAAGTGGAAGAAGTAGGAGAAGTAGAAGAAGTAGGGGAAGTTATTAGTTGTTAGTAGCAGCGGAGCCCCGCTGCTGAAGAAGGGATGAAAGGAGGCGCGTAACTTGCTAGCGCACAATGTACCGGTACGGGAAGAGTGATTGAGCTGAAGCAGGCTCGTGCCTCCTTGGTCCGGATTCTTCCGGATCTCCATGGTCGCAGACTAGACTGGTTCTGAAATGCAAAGAACAGATAGTTTCTTTCGCTGTTGTTCGGGCCTGCTGGCCCTGCTGTGCTGCCTGCTTGCCGCTTGCAGCAATGGGCGAAGAGAAAATTCAATGTTGTCGATTTCATCGGCGGAGATTCCCGCAGCAAATCGCCAGATTATCGGAATCACATTAACCGGAAGCGCTGGCAGATTTGTTGCAATTTCCAATCGCCTTGATGGCTCTGGGGAAGCTCAGATGGATCCAAGAGCGATCCAGTTGTTCAGATTATCGAATGAAGGAGATGTTCCGGAGGTCAGACTGATCAAGGAATTCTTGCAACCTGAGTTATCCAGAACATTCAGGATCGATGAAAACGATGACATGCTTTCCTGGTATGGATTGAGATTTCTGGATGACACCGACAGCATGCCACAGATTCCTTACGCTTTTAGAAATGAGGCGCAGTTGAGCGACTATCCGTTTCCAGAGAATTTCAAGGATGTGTATCTGCTGGATCTGTTTCCCGGGCGGAAAGGTCGCAGGGGCCAGAGCCTAATGGTGGATTCCAATGGTCGCCATATTGTGATCAAGACAATGGAAGGATTTGTTGTGCAGCTGTGGCAGCAGGAAGATGTGTTGAAAGAAGTGGCATTGCCAAGATCTGAACTCAGGGAAGTGAACAGGCGGAATGACAATGCAGGAGATGTGCTGTTCATCTCTGAACAGGCTGTAGTATTCGGACTGAATGAAGAATGGACATCATTGTCAGAAAAACCTGAGTACGATTGGATTCAGCAACATAGTGAGATTGTCAAAGAAGTGTTTCAGTATCCGTCTTTCAGGATGGTTGTTGCCACGGAACTTGCAGCTCTTCTTGATCGCGAATCACGAAAGATCCACGTACTGCTGAGGAGCGGCGAGGCAGCTGAATTAGATATGTTCAGTTCAGCTGATCAGACACCAGCTGGCAGACGCAGAACTGATCAGGATCATATTCAGGATCTCAAGTACCCCAATCTGATACTGAAGGAGCGAAGCGAGTTGGCAATCAATCAGGTTTCGCTTGATTGCAGCATGATGGTTTTGGATGAGGGCAGCATTGCGTTGATCGATACGGACTACCAGCGTGTACTAGTTGTCAGTCCGAAAGCTGATGTGGAGTAGGGGGTCGCAACTCCTGCGATATTGCAAAAGCAAGCTTCAGCCTCCCATAGCCTGACTTGCGTCAGGCCTCCCATTGTCCGGATCGCTCCGGACCTCCTGGATCAGATCAGATCTTCCTGCTTGGCCTGTTCCAGCATGATGCCCTCATCTGACTTCGAGAAGCTCAGTTCGCCTTCCTTGATCATTTCCAGCAGCACGATGAAGGTGATGATCAGCGCGAACACGTTGTGCTGTGCCGTCAGCAGGTCGCGCAGCCTGGCCGGGGCAGCGCTGATCTTCTCGCGGACGAAGCTGCGGGCCTCCTCACTGTCGAAGTCGTCGCGGAAGATCGTCACCTGGCGGAAACGCGGGCGGTCCAGCACCTCACGGAAGGCCGTCATCAGGTCGTAGACGGAGAGCGAGTCCATCGTATAGACGATTTCCTCCTCCATCTTCTCCACGATCTGGCGCGGCCAGTGGCGCCCGGTCTGCAGGTACATCTGCTGCAGGTCGCCCGTGACCTCCTGGATGCCTTGATAGGCGGCGAGTTTCTGGGACAGTTCGGTCAGGGGATCAATCTCCGGCTCAGCCGGGCCGTCCTCACCTTCCTCGGGCTCGGGACGCGGCAGCAGCATGCGGCTCTTCATTTCCACGAGGCTCGCCGCCATCGCGAGGAAGTGGTAGGCCCCCTCCAGGTCGCGCACGCCCTCGGCCTCGATCACACTGAGGTACTGCTCCGTGATGGAGGAGATGTCGAGGTCGAAGATGTCCATCTCATTGACGCGGATCAGGTGCAGCAGGAGGTCCAGCGGCCCGGTGAACTGGTCAATGTTGATCTGGGTGTGCAACACGCGGGGGAATTATACCTGTCTCAGCCCTGGAACAGCCACATGGCGAATTCCTCACCGAAACCTGTCGCGATCAGGTAGAACACCAGCCCGACGGTGAAGCGCAGGTAGATGCTGAGAACTCCGGTGAACATCAGCCCCATCAGCACGAGGAAGCTGACACCGCTGAATCCCAGGCGCTGCAGGCTCTGGCCCATGGCACGGGGCAGCAGCTGGATGGCAACATGCCCGCCGTCCAGCGGGGGCAGGGGGATCAGGTTGAAGAACATCAGCACGATGTTGATCACGATGAAGACCTGGATCAGCAGGTGGCCCCAGCCGTTCAGCTGCACCCCGCTCAGGAACAGCACGTTGGCAATCCCCACTGTCAGCATCAGCTGGCAGAGGTTCATGGCGGGACCGGCGACGGCCACGAGGATCGTGTCGCGGCGGAATTCCTTGTAGTAGGTCGGGTTGGTCTGCACCGGCTTGCCCCAGCCGAAGCCGAAGCCCATGATCGAGGTCAGGATGATCATCGCCGTGCCGGCGGGGTCGAGGTGCGCAATCGGGTTGAGGGTCACGCGGCCCTGCAGGCGTGGCGTGGGATCTCCCAGGGCGTTGGCCATGGCGGCGTGCCCGTACTCGTGCAGCGCCAGGGACACCAGGATGCAGGGAATCGCCGTCAGGAAATACACAGGGTCAAAGTTAATCATGTTTCAGTCCGAGCTTCCTTCATCAGGGGAGGTTCCGGGCTTACCGAGCTCTACCATCCGCTGCACCACAATTCTTTCATCCTCCTCAGTTGTTACATGGCCATCCAGCCGCAGGTCCCGCAGCCGGCGGTGGCATTCTCCGATGGCCGGCCCGGCGGGGATGCCGAGCTTGATCAGCTCATGCCCGCTGAGGTCAGGATGCACTTGGCTGTACTCCTCAAGGTAATTCAGCAGGGCCCGGCGGGTGGACACCCCGCGGTCATCCACCGGCTGGTGGATCAGCATCGCCAGGGCCACGGCTTCCCGCGGGAAATGCTCCAGCAGGTCCACGATCCGGCTGGGCGGCATCTCACTGCTGAGCCGTTCCGGGACACTGATCAGGATGTGCCGGGCACTGACCATGCTGCGGATATGACGCGGGAAAATCCCGATCCGTTGCATGGCGGCCTCGAAATATGTGTCGCGCATGGACAGCGTGGCCCAGGCCAGGCGCACCAGCCAGGGCTCGAGGGCCGTGCCCTGCAGCACGCGCTGCTGGTTGCGCATCACGATGTCCAGCGAGCTGCCCTGCTCCAGGGTCCACCAGGCGCTGATGCCCCCGAGGGCTTCATGCAGCGAATGCAGGATGCCGCTTAGGTCCATCACCGCCCAGATCTCGTGCCAGCGTTCCTCCCTGCCGATGCACTCCAGCTCGTAGCGCACGCGCTCCGGGCTGAGGGTGTCCAGCATGCTTTCCTCGATCGCCCGGTGGAAGGACTGCTGGGTGATTTCCTCTAGTGTCGCATTGAGGCGGATGCTGTAGCGCAGGCTGCGGAACAGGCGGGTCGGGTCGTCATGGAATGATGCGGTATGCAGGATGCGCAGCACGCGGCCGCGCAGGTCGGCTTCGCCGCCCAGCGGATCCAGCAGAGCACCGTGGTCCGGGTTGATCTCAATTGCGATGGAGTTGATGGTGAAGTCCCGGCGCAGCAGGTCCTCCTCGATGCGGATGCCGCCCGTGTCCACATCGGGCAGCTGGCCGGGGGCGGCATAGCTTTCGCGGCGGCTGCTCGTCAGGTCGATCTCCACGCCGTCAGTTGTCAGCGTGGCGGTGTGGAAGTCCTCGTTGACAACCAGGTTGCCCGGCAGGTTGCGGTACAGCTCACGGGCGAATGCCACGGCATCGCCCTCCACCACGACATCTATGTCGCGCAGCTCGTCAAACAGGTTCTCACGGGCCCGCTGGCTGCTCTGGCAACGCAGGATCTCACGGGGCAGGCCGCCCACGAGGGCGATGCGCAGGGAGCAGCGCTGTGCAGCCGAACGCAGGCGGTCCAGCATATGGCGCTGTGACACCGGGAAGGCGAGGCTGATTTCCTCGAGAAGCTGTTGTCCGCGCTGAGGCAAGTCGGACAAGTATTGCACGCGGTGCTCAGCCGAGGCCGTTGCCGGCGACTTCAGCAGTGTCAACACCGGATGCGACGCCGCGGCGGTGGCGGCGCAAGATCCGCCGTCCCAGCCACCAGATGCAGGCCAGCACCAGTGCGCCGATCAGCACAGGGGCAATGATGGCGAGGGCCGTGCCGAAGATGGATATCCCGTCCTCGATGACTGACAGCACGGGATTGCCCGTGCCGGCGGTCAGCATGGTGGAACCGGCGCGCAGCTGGGCCTTGCCCAGGTGCACCGTACCGGCGACCGTGCCGCCGATGATCAGGCCGAGCACCATTGCCAGCAGCGGGTCCATCCCGGTGATGAGGCTTGTGCTGAGCAGGGCGGCTGCCAAGGGCTTGACCACCAGTCCGGTGGCGTCCAGCGCGTTGTCAAGCACGGGCACCTTGTCAGCGAGGATCTCCAGCAGTACAGCCACGCCGAAGACGATGGCTGCTTCAGATGTGGACAGCCAGCTGAAGCCCTGGGCAAGCTGGATATGTCCGGTGATGGACAGGAGGGAAATAGCGAACAGGGGCAGGAATGCCCGCAATCCAGCGGCCGCACTGAGGGAGACGGCCATCAGGATCATTACGAGAACATGAGCAAATTCCATACCCGATGCTCCATTTTAGGATTACGCATACATTATGACGCAAAGTACGCGGGGCGGGTTTCAGACAGGCCGCACGGGCCTACTCGGGCTTCCTTCAACAGCCGCCCGGTATCGCCATGGGACTGTCAGAACTGCTGCCGCCGCAGCAGGAAAATGTCGAGGCAATGCGCGTAGTGCTGGTTTTGCCGCACTTTTCGCACTCCACGGGTCCTGTTTCAGTACGTCCCACGAGAGCTTCGAATTCGGCTCCGCAATCGCTGCATCTGTATTCGTATAAAGGCATCAGATTCCTCCATGGCGCTGATAGTGACTGATATCCACTGTCCACCCCCTTTATTCTAGACCGGGGCTGGCCTTCCGCCCTGTAAAATCAGCAGCAGTGGATCAGCCAAGGGACAGGCCGGAGAATAAGCTCAGCAGTGGAGAGCCGTTGCCCGGCGGACTGTCACAGCCACCGCCGCTGCATAGCCCCACAGCCCGCCTGCGACTGCTGAAGCTGCGCGACAGGGCCACCCAGCTGCATGCGGTGATGGCCAACATCGCGCGAATCCTGATTGTGCTTGTGATCACCTACTTCCTGACCTATGTGCTGCAGATCTTCTCCACCATCCTTTTGATGATGTTCGGGCTCGGTGCCGGGGCCATGGGGGGCTCATCCTTGAATGACCCCCTGCTGGAAATACTGTTCACGCTGGGTCCCTTTACAGGGATGCTCCTGGGCCTGATCCTCGCCATCGTCATAGTCTCTTACTTCGGCAAGGGCATCCGCAAATGGGTTGATGGGATGCATGAGACACGTTACCGGCAGGCGGCGAGTTACCTGCACCATACGGATTTCCTGCGTGTCGTCGCCGAAGAGGATTTCACGCGTATCATCATCGAACGAGCCAGCGAGCTGCCCTCGCTGAAATGGATCAGCCCCGCAACGCCGAAGACCATCGAGGACCAGCTGGGCTTTTCGGCCTGCTACTGGAACAGCATCCAGCAGCTCAGCTACGGGCCAGGCCGGCTTGACAACGCCTCACTGATCAACGGCTCCTGGAACCACCTGGTCAGCCGGATCTCGCTGTACTGGTGCTGTGCCTGCTGCTGCATGAGCAGTGGCTCGGGGATTATCAGCGTACCGCTGATGCTCATCACATGCAACTACCACCTGTGGCGTGTGGCCCGGCTGTGCTGCATCATTGACTACATCGTGGAGGACCGCTTCGCGGTGGCGGAAGCGCAGGCCGGGCAAATGCCCTGATTTGCCATGAATGGCATATAATGGCAGGGTGCTGCTGAACCTCTCTGCGTATCCCTATCTCGGGATGTGCCTGATCATGCTGTTGCTTGCGGCAGCCGCTGTGCTGACTGCCAGGCGCAATGCCCGCCTGCTGCTGTTCGCAGGCCTGCTGTGCATTCCCTACGGCCTGTTCAGCTTCGAATATATTCCCAAGTACTGGAACCCGCAGCTCACTTTCCACTTCATTGCCAGTCCCGAGGACCTGCTGTTCTCCTTCGCCGGTGGCATCCTGGCAACGCGCATGCTGCTGCTGTTCCATGACGGGACCTATACGGTGACCAAGCAGCGCGGCCTTGTCTGGCGACGCTACCTCACCTACTCAGCGCTGGGAATTGCCATCGGATACGGTGTGCGCTACGGGTTCCCCGGGACAGAGGTGATGGCCAGCACTCTGTGGGGAGTGGGACTGACCGGCATCATCCTGGCCTGGAAGCGGCGGACTTTCATAGCAGGGGTGCTGTGCGGCGGCCTGGCCTTCAGCGTTGTCTACGGCCTGCTGATCCTGCTGAGTTTCCGGATCTGGCCGCACTTCCGCCATGCCTGGGAGAATGTGGAGTTTCACAGTGGCTGGCTGCTCGGTGTACCTGTGTTCGAGCTGTACTGGGCGCTGGGTTTCGGCATCGTCTGGCCGCTGATGGCAATCCACTGCCTGCTGGATGAGAAGGCTGCGCGACGCCTGGCCGGCCGATGGGGCAAGGCGCATCCGCCACACTAGGCGGGAACATCGAGCTGCCGGCCTGATGCAAGCGAGCGGTCTGATGCAAGCCCTATACTGCATGTATGCCGCTGAGGTCAGACCTGCAGGAACTGCGCAGCCGAAACCGTGAGGAGCTGGACAGGTTGTCAGGATCCCTGGCGATGGTCTC
>JAHEFU010000212.1 GCA_024645305.1 Planctomycetales bacterium | reverse complement strand
CTGTCAGCAGGTCGATGAACACATCGTCACTGGCCAGGTTGAACAGGTTGTACTTCGCCGTTTCCAGCCGCCTGCGACGTTCCTGAGCACTGATCTGGCGGATCGGAACGACGCTTTTCACGTAGAATGGTTCCGGCTGGATGTAATCCCATGCGTTGTCATTTGTCATTTCTGTCTCCGATATGGCATCTGTTCGATGTCCGGATTTTGAGGCCAGGCCTATAGCCTGGCGATTGTCATATTCACCACAAAGCACACTAAGATCACAAAGCAATAGAGCTGATCACAAAGTCAGCCCTTGTGGTCATTGAAGACTTAGTGAGCTTCGTGATCTTTGTGGTGAAAGCTCCTTTCAATCTGTTGTGTGACTTGCGCCGCACTTCCTTACTCGATGCTCTCACGGACAACGCCGTAGGTGCCACCCCAGGAGTCAGTCATCTGGTTGCGGATCTCCCACAGCTCCGGGAACATCTTCTGCGCCATACCGCGGTTGAGCAGTTCCACGCTGCGGCCCTTCAGGCTCTTCGCACCCAGTCCGATGGAGCGGTGGATCAGCTGGATATGGTTGTAGCGGAATTTCTGGAACAGTTCGTCGTAGTCCGCCAGGGCTTCGGCAACCATGTAGCAGTCGTCGTGCGCATACTCCGAGTTGTACACCTGTTCGATCGTCTTGCCAAAGTGGTCCAGGTAATGCTCCTTGTAAGTGTCCCAGAGCGGAATTGTCAGGGACAGCAGGTTGATGAAGCCGGGGGACTCCTGCCCGCTGCCATTGCCCAGATTGAGGCGGATCGGCTGGTACTCGTGCGGTGACATGGTCTCCAGCACGGGCAGGTGCTGGATCATCAGCTGCTGCATGATGTGTACCCGGCGGAACATGGTGATCACGCGGTTGGTGTTGCGCTGTTCCATCCAGTCGATGATGCCAAGCAGGCTGTAGCCGATCAGCTTCATCCAGAGTTCCTCGCTCTGGTGCACTATCTGGAACATCAGTTCGTCCTCATTGACGAAGTCATCGAAGCCGCTCTGGCAGGTCAGCAGGCGCTGGGTATTGAGGTACTTCTCATAGTCGAGGCTGCCATCCCCGTTCATCTGCTCGTAATAGGGTTTGCGATCCATTGGAATCTCCTGTCTGAAGAAATGCGTGATTGTCCGCTGGGATCGCTGCGTTAGGAGTCGGGGCGCTTGACGAAGCGCCAGGTGGCCTGTGTGCCGAGTTTCATGCTGATCGACATACCCCTAGATCTTACATCAGGCCGGGGCCGATTTCACGGTACAATCAGACCAGTGGAGCATTGCGTTGAACTGGACACGGTCCAGGCATGAGCCGCGCTATTGCGGCCTGATTACAGGAGATAAGCAGGAGACAGACATGACCAGCCAGGTGCAGGAACGGGTCAGGGTACTGACGGAGGACGAGTTCTGGTCCGAGATCAGGCAGTTCAAGATCCGTCAGCTGATGCACTGGCATGAGGAACTGCGGATGCGCCGCTTCCGGACTGATGGCCTGGCTGTTGTTGAAGAGGAATACCAGGAGCGGATGCGGCAGATCCAGGCGATCCAGGAACAGGAACTCGCCGAACTCGTCACCGAGCAGCTGATTGACAACACCCAGCGCATTGACAACCTGGAGCAGCGCCTGCTGGGCATCATTGTCTGGATGCTGATCCTGCTCGGCCTGCAGGTCGTATTGCTGGTCAAGCTCGGCGGCCAGATCTTCTAGTCAGGCTCGTTCGTCAGGCAGCTGGCAATGTCGGCAATGAACATCCCCACCTTCGCTTCATCCAGATGCGGCATGACAAGCACCTTGTACACCGGGCGGCAGACGTCCCAGCCTTCATGTGTGCCGACGGGCAGGTGGCTGTAACGCAGCACATAGCGTGAACTGTCGTTGAACAACTCACCAAGCCGCGATCGGGTCGGCGGATCCACGGACTCGGCAATGCACAAACCGAAGGTGTTCTGCGGGCTGTCAATCACTTCCAGCTGCGGGAATTGCGCCAGTCCCTTGAGCAGCAAGCGCTTCAATTCCAGCATCCGCGCGACGAGATCCCGGTAGCCGCTGCGGCCCATTGCGCTGAAGGCTGCCCAGCAGGCCACCGCCGCAGCGCCGCTGCGTGATCCACTGATGGTGTCATCCCGTCCTTCATGCAGGTAGCTGATCATGTGGCAGACACTGTCCATGTGTCCCTTGCGCGTGAGGAACATCCCCGCAGGGGCAGGGGCCATGCCGAACTTGTGGGGATCAAGCGTTATGCTGTCGACAGCGGGAGTGGCAAAAGTCCAGTCGAGAGGAGCATCCTCGATGAAGGGCAGGGCCAGTCCACCGAATGCAGCATCCACATGGATATACGTCTGCATGTCTGGAAAGTCCCCCCGAGCCTGTTCCAAGTATGCCTGCATGGCCGGCAGGTCGTCCACGGCACCGATATGCGCACTGCCGGCATTGGCAACCACGATGATGCCATCAAAGCCCTCGGCCAGCAGGGCCAGCAGCTCCTCGTAAAACATCTCTGGATTGAGCCGCCCGTCAGGCAGTATCGGGCAAAGTGCCAGGCCCGTCCGGCCCCGTTCGTATTTCACCGCCACATAGCCGTCGTCCATCGGCAGGCTGTCGCGGGCTCCCCGGCCGATGCCCAGCAGATCCGCCCCCTTCATCACGGCGTAGTGCGCTTCCACACTTGTCAGGATGGCGATGCGCCGGGCCCCGGACTGGATCAGGCGGTTGCGGCCCAGCCACAGTCCCTGCAGCACTGACTCCGTGCCCCCTGGTGTGATGTAGCCATCGCACTGAGCTGGCGGGTCCTGCATTCCCAGCAGTTCCGCCGCCATGTACAGGGCCTGCCGTTCAAGCTCGCGGGTACCGGCCCACTCCGGTTCACCATCACAGTTCGTCGTGGTGATGATATTGTTGGCCTGGCGGGGCAGGACCGCCTGGAAGGCCTGCACTGCGATATCCAGTGGTCGCGTCATGGGGAATGACAGGATCAGCGGATAGCCCGGATCGCGATGGTCGATGATTCCGTCGAGGGCTTCTCGCACGCGCGCCATCACGGCCTCATCATCCATTCCGTCCTCGGGCCAGAAGCGCGCTTTCATCAGTCCTGCCGCGACCAGACATTGAGCACAAAGGGATGCGCTTCTGTTGCCATGCGGTTAGCTGTCTGACTGTACAAGCCATCCACAGCCGTGCGCAGGTCGCCATCCAATTCCATTGCCTGCCAGTGCAGGAGCAGCCGGACTGCGTCGCCACGCAGTCCCCAGTCCGCGCTCTCCAGAGCAGTTGACAGGTAACCCAGTCCGGGTAATGTCGGTGCGGCATCGCGCCTCCGGTGGATTTCCAGCAGGCAGCGCAGCGCAGTTGTCACGGCCTCTCTCTGCACAGCATCGTCATTGCTTCCCTGCTCCAGGAATGTGTGGATCTTCCAGAAATTATCACTGAGCGGATCAAAGAATTCCGGTTCAGCTGCCAGCTTGCCGACGACAGCATCACGGACTGTGACGGAGGGGTAGCTCAGTAACATGCTCAAGGAGGGGCCAGCATCCGAGAGCTGCAGATTGCAGGCGCTGATAATGGTGGCAATCAGGTCCTTTTCATCCATTTCAGTTCCTGTAACGGGTGCCACCGCAGCGGCGGACAGGCGCTCTATCAGCACGGCGTCAGCTTCATGGCTGCCGATCATGCCGATCACACCGATAGCCCGCCGGCTGAGCAGCGGGTCCTCGAAGTAGTCAATCACAACATCACTGAGTTCAGTGATCTTCAGGTCACCGATCACCCGCAGTACGCAATTGCGCTGGGTGTATACATCCGACTGCGAAGCTACGCGCAGTGCATCCAGCACAGCCTCGCGGTCCAGTTCCATCAGCTGCGGGTAGATTTCATTGAAGGCCCGCACTGCCAGCGAATAGTCATCCTCCATTTCATTGACAACAAAGGGCAGCACCGGCAGGCCGAAGGCGATGATCCGCTCACGGGCCTTTGGCACGATGGCCACGTTCTCACCCACCTCCCAGCGGATGGCAATCTCCCACAGTTCGTCGAAGACTTTCTGCGTCAGTTCACCCTCATAGGCGATGATCTCCGGCAGTTCCACATCGTCACCGGGTGGCTGGTTGGGGCCGCTCGTATTGGTCGTTTCCTCCGCTTCCGGCGGCGGGGCGATGTCCCAGCCCATGCCATAGCGCGAATTGCTCCACATGGAACTGTCAGCCTGCCCGCCGTCCGCCAGGTAGCTGTCCGTACCTCCCATGTCCACCAGTACGCCGATGCTGGCAGTGTCGCGCGCCGGGCGGCCGCTGTTAAGCCCACCGTCCTTGCGGGAGGCATATGTATCGTTGCCTTCACGGTCGATGTGGATGCCGACGCTGTTGGTCAGGCCGCAGCCGTTGCAGCTGGTATTGCCGAAGTAGCGGTCATCCCCGCCACGGTCATGGAATATGGAAGCGGCGAAGTCATGGCTCCCGCCCTGGCCGAGCCCGCTGTGCATGATGTAGCTGTCCGTCCCGCTGACATCCACGAGGCCACCGACCGCGAGATGGATCCCGCTGCCCTGTCCGTACTGCGTCATCTCATACATGTCGTTGCCGGCGCCGTCCCAGAGGAAGCCGCCGCTGTACCAATAGCCCACGCCCTGGTTGTAGATATCGCCGAGGTAGCGGTCGTTGCCCGCTTGGTCAATCAGCATCGCGATACCGCCGGCGTAGTCAATGTCACGTTCACCGATGGCGAAGCCCTGGCTGAAGGACTGGTAGCGGTCACCGAACAGCGGGGCATGCAGATAGACCCCGCCGGCTTCATAGACTTCGTTGCCGCGGGTGTTGATGC
>JAHEFU010000031.1 GCA_024645305.1 Planctomycetales bacterium | reverse complement strand
CATCATCCTGCTGGTCCTGGGACGGACGATCAACATCATCTCACTGGCCGGGCTGGCCTTCAGTGTGGGCATGGTGGTCGACAACGCCATCGTGGTACTGGAGAACATAGACCGGCACATGAAGGAACTGGGCAAACCCGTGCTGCAGGCAGCCTACGATGCAGTGACGGAGATCTCCGGTGCCATCGTGGCCTCGACCCTGACGACGATTGCCGTGTTCATCCCGATCATCCTCAACACGACCGAGGCCGGCCTGCTGTTCAAGGACATCGCCATTGCGATTGTCAGCAGCATTGTCATCTCACTGGCCTGTGCCTTCACGGTCGTTCCCGGATTCAGTGCGGTGATCCTGCGGACACGCACCTGGCGTGAGCGCATGGACACAACCAACCCGGAACTGTCCCGCACGATTGATCTGATCACCCTGCAGTGGGTCGGCCAGAATTTCGAGCGTTTCTACAAGATGTTCCTGAACTGGGCCTGCGCCGGTGTGGGCAAGGGCACGACTCCCGGCCGCCTGCTGCTGCTGGGCCTCGTGGCTCTGGGCTGGTACTTCAGCACACTGCTGCTGCCCGGGGCCAACTACCTGCCGACGGGCACCCAGCCATTCATCTTCTGCTTCACGCCCGCAGTCGTCGGCCAGCGCAATGCCGTCACAAGCGAGGCCTACACTTCCATCGAGCAGTTTGTTGGCAACGACCCTGAGTTCGCGCCAAAGGTACAGACATACTTCAGCGTGGCTTCCGCCCCCTTCTTCACCGGGATGGGCGTGCGGGTCAAGGATGAGTTTGCCACCGACAGGGTGATGGACCAGATGGCGGGCAAGCTGATGGAAGTCGGTTTCATGCAGCCCGGATTCCAGTTCTTCTTCGCCAGCCGCACTAGTATCTTCCGTGTGCCGGACAAGGAGTTCTCGCTGGAAATCACCGGACCGGACCTCGAGGAGATCCGCAAGATCTCCGAACGGGTGCAGGGCGAGATCCGCACCAAGGTCGGCCAGTATCTGCAGCCCGGGTATGCCTCGGTGCGCAGCGGATACAGCGAAGGCGTGCCGGAGCTGTCAATCCATGTGGATCGCTACAAGGCTGCAGAGCTCGGACTGAACCTCAGTGACATTGCCAACGTGGTGGAGACCATGGTGGCCGGCCTGCAGGCCTCCAAGTTCACGGATCGCGGCCGCGAGTTCGACCTTGTGGTGCGCGGCGCCGGGGATCGCTACCTGACCCGCGATGACCTGAACGCCTTGACGGTGCTTTCCGGCAACGGTGAGTACATCAGGCTGGATGAGGTTGCTACGATTGATGACAACACGGGACCGACGGCCATCCGCCACTATAACCGTGACCGGTCAATCCAGTTGACAGTCAACACCAATCCGGATTTCCCGACCCAGCTGGCCCTTGACATCACTGATAAGCAAGTTGTGCAGCCGCTTTCCGCGACCCTCGCACCGGGCTACCGCATTCGCTTCGGGGATGCTGCTGACAAGCTGCGCAATACCCTGAATTCGCTGGTGGTCCAGGGTGCCCTGGCAATCGTGATCATCTACCTGCTCATGGTGGCGCTGTTCCGTTCCTTCAGTTATCCGCTGATCATCCTGGTGACAGTGCCTCTGGCCTGGAGCGGCAGCTTCATTGCCATGTGGTTTGCGCATATGATCTCCGGAGGGGTGATTCAGTTCGACGTGCTGGGCATGCTGGGGCTGATCATCCTCTCGGGCATCGTGGTTAACAATGCCATCCTCATAGTGCACCAGATGATCAACTATCAGGAGGAGGGCATGTCTCCCCTGGAGGCCCTTAAGGAGAGTGCCCGCACCCGCCTGCGCCCGATCTTCATGTCCGTGCTGACCTCCGTCTGCGGCATGCTTCCGCTGGCACTGGGGAAGGGCAGCGGCTCGGAGCTGTACCGCGGCCTCGGCATCATCGTGGTCGGCGGCATGCTGGTGTCCACGATTTTCACCCTGTTCGTGGTTCCGACGATCCTGAGCCTGGTGCAGGAATTCAAGGAGCGTGTGCAGCTGCGCCGTGAACACCACTAGGTCTGCCAAGGTCGGAATGCATGAGCTGACTCCCGGTGGCAGGCCTGGGTGCGATAATGTGCCCGGTGGACCGTCTGACGGAACCCGCTTGAAGGAACTATGAAAAACAGACTGGCCAGTTTCCTGTTCGTACTCCTGACCGGCTTCGTGCTGGCAAGCTTCTTCGTTTCGCTGTTCGGTCACTGGTATTTCGGCGAGCACTACTGGTTGAAGACAGGCCTGTTGATGCTGCTCACGGTCCCCGGCTACGCCCTGTTCACCTGGGGCAGCCAGGGCCGCCTGTGGCGCGGTTTCGGCTGGTACTGGCTGGGGCTCTATGCAGTGACCCTGCTGCAGGCCACCAGCTGGGACATCCGTGAGCTGGACTTCGTTTCAGTGCTGGACCTGGAAGCCAGTTTCGTCTGGCTGCCGATGCTGGTCCTGTTTGCCGCCAACGTCCTGCAGCGTCTCCGTAACTCACACCGTATAGCTGTCCAGCGGCGCGAGACGGGCAAGGCCCTGCGCTTCCGCCGCCGCCTGCGCCAGCTCAATGGCCAGCCCGTGGTGGCCACCGGGGAGTGGATCCGCGAACGTTTGAGCTCCGGCAGCATCACTCTGCTGCTGGCCTTCGCCAGTCTCCTGGCCCTGGGCGGACCCGTTCTGTCGCAGGATGACATTGAGCCAGACGATGGCGTGGACAGGCACTCCGAATTCACGGATCAGTCGCTGCGCCTCTGGCCCCAGATGCCGGAGCTGAGCTCGATGTATCCCGCCCCGGCCCATGCCCGCGTGCGTGAGACCTTTTACATTGAGATCGACAATGAAGTGGACGGGGAGATCCGCATCGTCTCGAATGCCTTCAACGGCGTTGTCGGGCACGTACTTGCTCCGGTTGCCAACTACAACAAGGAAGGCTTCACCGCCAGTGGCTGGGCCGAGAACGGCAGCTGCACAGCCAGTGCCGTGAATGCCATCCATCTCAAGGTGAAGCATGACTACGAGACGGGACGCGCGACGATCTTTTCGCTTGTGCCGATCGAGTTCACGACCTTCGACCCGAAGGCCTACAAGAGTTACTACAACCAGAGCAGCACACTGTTCACGGACATCAGGGCCGGCAGCGAGATTTTCGGTGGCCAGTGGGCACCACTGGTCAACAGCCCGCTGACATTCCTGCGTGGCGAGGCTGACTGGCAGCGCGTGGACGAAAGCTACGTGCCGGCCGTCGGCGACGAATTCCGGATGACGGTCAGCCGACGCAAGTACAACCCGGAGTGGATCGAGTTCGAGAACGGCTTCGGCGGCATCATCTGGATCAAGGAACTTGGCATGGATCCCTATCCCATCGGCCAGGTGCTCAAGCCCGTGGCCGGGGTGGGGCGCTTCACCGGTACACAGTATGCGGATCGTGGCCGCATCCGCGCGGCGCACCCCGGGGTGATCGATGTTTCCACCTCACCATATGACGAAATCGGCGGATTCCAGATCATCCCGCGCGACCACGCCATGAGCCCGGAGATGAAGTTTGCCCGCATCAAGACGCAGTGGATGGTGGTCGGCCCGCTGTGGGCGCTTGATCCATCCTGGGAGGGCCTGCCGCCGCTGTTCACGGATTATCTCTACCCGGCCTTCACCCCGGCTTTCAACGGGGATGGCAGTGTCAATCAGGATGTGCAGGGGGCTGAGGTCTTTCTCGACCGCTTCACCGTACGGGCCCGCTACCGTGACGGTGATGACCCGACACAGTACGAGCTGCTGCGTGAATCCTTGATGCTGGACCACGACGCCCTGGAAACCATGACGCACCTTAGGATCTACTTCCCCCGGGGCTAGGTCTGCTGCATTGCCAGTCTGGCATGGTCTGTGCAATTATGTCCGCATGTCCAACAAGCGCATAATTCTCCCGTCAGGCTTATTAAGTCTCATGGCGGTCATCTGCCTGAGTTCAGTGTCCCTCGCCGACGACTTTGCCGGGGCCTCCGGCATGGCCTGGATATCCGGCAGCAGTTACCTCTGCGTGCAGGACCTGAAGTCCAACCGGGCCGGCAGCCGAGTTGGTATCCTCACCATTGATACAGAGGAAGGTGGTTACGGATACACGCCACTTGAGCCGGACTGGGGCAGGGACCTGCCGCATGACATGGAGAGTGTCTACGGCTTCAAAACCAGGCCCGGCGAGTTTCTGCTGGCGGAGAGCGGCAACTACGAGAACTGGGACACGCATGAATACCACATCGGCCGGATCTTCCATGTGAAGGTCAGCGATGAGGGTGGCAGCTGGCAGCTGGAAATCCTGGGCACGATTCCCATTCCCGAGCATATCCATGAAATTGAAGGCATGTTCTGCATGGCCGGTTCCGTGGACATGCATGCCTGGAACGGCGGGATCCCCGGTGAGGAATACATGTTTGGCCTGCCGCTGGAAGGTGGAGTGCCGCAGATGGAGCCGGAGCCTGCCGCAGGGATGCCCGTGACCATCGTGCTCGGCAGCCGCGGTGGCAACGAGCCCTATGAACCGGCGATGCTGTACTACTGCGGAGCTGACCTGGCGTCGCACAGCCTGCTGGATGACGGCGGTGCCGGTGTGGAACTCAGTATCCCCCCCGATGACAACCCCTGGCAGCGTGGCTGCAGCGATCTGTACGTGGACGATCTCGGTATCCTGTGGGTTGCCAGCTGCAGTGACCGTGGTGACAACGGACCGTTTGATTCGCGGATCTACCGGTACGGGAAGATCGGCAGTCCCGACATGGGAGGCTTCTACCCGCAGTATTCGGAAATCCAGTGGCGGCTCGGGGGGCTGAAGGTTGAGGCCATCTGCAAGGGCGTCATAGAGGGTTCCACACTGTGCTTTGCCACGGATGATGAAGGATTCGGCGGAATCTGGCGCAGCCTCGGCCCCGCGGACGGCAGCCCGTACTGATTCCCTCCTTCTATAATCAGGGAGTGTTCCATAAGATCCTGATAGCCAACCGCTCGGAAGTGGCCGTGCGCATCATCCGCGCCTGCCGCGAACTGGGCGTGGCCACACTCGCCGTTTACAGCGAAGCTGATGCGGAGGCCCTGCACGTGAAGCAGGCGGACGAAGCGGCTTGCCTCGGTCCCGCCGAGGCTGCCCTGTCTTACCTCAACCAGGCCCGGATCCTGGAAGTGGCTCAGCAATACGGCTGCGACGCCATCCACCCCGGATATGGTTTCCTTGCCGAGAATGCCCAGTTCGCGCGGCGGGTACAGGAAGCAGGCATCCGCTTCATCGGACCAGCGCCCGACAGCATGGACCGCATGGGTGCCAAAATTCCCGCACGGGCCACGGCAGAGGCCGCCGGGGCACCTGTTGTACCCGGATTTGATGCCGCGGATGCCTCGGACACGGACTATATCAAAGCGGCTGCAGACATCGGCTATCCCGTGATGGTCAAGGCCAGCATGGGCGGTGGCGGCAAGGGCATGCGCATCGTGCATTCCGAGACCGAGTTGCAGGCAGCACTCGACGGGGCCCGGCGCGAGGCGGAAAAGGCCTTTGGCGACGCCACGGTCTTCCTCGAGAAGTACATCGTGGATCCCCGCCACATCGAGATCCAGATCCTCGCTGACGGGCATGGCAACACCCTGCACCTCGGTGAACGTGAATGCAGCATTCAGCGCCGACACCAGAAGATCGTCGAGGAAACTCCGAGCACTGCCGTGGACCCGGCCCTGCGCGAGCGGATGGGTGCTGACGCAGTGGCCATTGCCAGGGCCGTGGGCTACGAGGGCGCCGGCACCATTGAGTTCATCATGGACAGCACCGGCAACTACTATTTCCTGGAAATGAATACACGCCTGCAGGTGGAGCATCCCGTGACTGAGTTTGTCTACGGGCTGGACATCGTGCAGTGGCAGATCCGGATTGCCAGTGGCGAAGAGCTGCCCTTCAGCCAGGCGGAAATCACGCCTCGCGGCCACAGCATCGAATGCCGGATCTGCGCGGAGGATGCCGCCCAGGGCTTCCTGCCCCAGGTTGGCAATGTGCGCGTGCTGCGCGAGCCCGACGGCCCGGGGGTGCGGCTGGACAGTATGCTGTATGCCGGCCAGCGAATCGGTGCGGACTACGATCCGATGCTGGCCAAGCTCATCGTGCACGCAGAGGACCGCAGCGCTGCGATCCGCAGGATGGGCCTGGCCCTGCGGGACATGGGATTGCTGGGAGTGACGAGTAATCTCGGGATCCTGGCGGAGATCGTGGACCACCCGGCGTTTGCGGCGGGTAAGACGGATACAGGCTTTATTGCCAGGCATTACAGTGATTACCGGGATCCCGAGCCGGGCATTCCAGAGAAGCTGGCGGCCGGACTGGCTGCCCTTATCAAGGGCAGCCCAGTACAGCGCGGTGATAGCGCAAATGGCAAAGCCGCAGACCCCTTCAACGCCTATGGCAACTGGAGCAATACATGAGGGAACAGTTCAGCCACGGCAGCGAGCGCTTCGAACTGGTCTGCATTCCTGGCAGTGAGGGCCGGGCGGTGCTGCGTATTGATGGAGCTGCATTCAGCGTCAGCGATCTTCAGGTTGACGACTGCCGCATCAGCTTCATGTATGAAGGCCGGATCTACAGGTATGACGTCTGCGTTGAGCATGAGCGGGTGCAGCTCAAACGGGACAGCAGTTACTACAGCTTCGGCCGGATCGAGGAGGGCAGTGAGGATGAGCAGTCCGCCGATGAAAGCGCCCTGCTGAGCCGGATGCCGGGCACGGTGCTGCGGACACTGGTCCAGCCGGGGCAGTGGGTGACAGCCGGCACAGCGCTCGTGATCCTGGAAGCCATGAAGATGGAACATACCATCGAAGCGCCGCTGGACGGCGTGGTCAATGGCTATCCGCACGCCGAAGGCACACGGGTGATGCCCGGGGACCTGCTGGTGGACTTCAGCAGGGAAGAACAGGCCGGTTCTATCTGACCGGCATGGAAAGCATGTTGACTCGTTCCTGGCGGCGCTCCCGCAGCCAGTCATAGAGCTGCTGGTGGCAGGTCGTGACGATGATCTGGGTGTCGGCGGAGAGTTCCGTGATGTAGTTGAACACCATTTCCGCACGTTCATCATCCAGGTCAGCCAGCGGCTCGTCCAGCAGCAGCGGCAGGTCCGTCCGTCCGCTGGCTGTGCGGGCCATGGCCAGGCGCAGGGCCAGGGCCAGCTGCTGCTGTGCACCGGTGCTCATGTAGGTCCAGAGTTCGTGGCTTGGGATGTCCGCCGGTGCCCCGGTGACACGCAGCCGCAGGGAAAGGTTGCTGTCCAGTGAAGCGTCCTCAATCCCCTTGATGGGAGCCGTTGCCAGAATGCTCTTCATGGCGCGGTCAATTTCGGGGGCGGTGTCACTGCTGGCGCGGTTGACGAGGGACTGCACGATTTCCCGTGTGGTTGACAGGGCGTCATCCCAGTTATGCACCAGGCGATCCAGTCTGCCTGCCCTGTCCGTCCGCACATTCATGTCGCGGGCGATCTTGTCAATGTTTCCGAAACGGTGCATGCCATCCCTGATCTGGTCCAGGATCCGGCGCAGGCCCTCGCGGGAATCGCGGGCCTCATTGATCTTCTTGTCGAGTTCATTGAGTCGCTGGCAAACTGAATCAAAACTCACCTTGTCACGGCACAGAAGCATCAGGCGGTTCTGCTCAGTCTGGGTCAGGCCGTCCCAGCGTCCGTTGAATTCCTCGACACTCATGGACGGCTTACCCAGCAACGCGGGATCACTGACAGCGGGAACCAGGTCGCGGTGACCCTGCCTGACCGTACTGGCCAGATTGCGGAAGGCTTCCATGGCGGCCCGCGGGCCTTCCCGCAGCTTGCTGGCGAAACCGATCGGCTGCAGCTTGGATTCCAGGGCCCGCGCCAGCTGGTCGCGTTCCTGGGTCAGGCGGGAAAGCTCGTGGTTCTGGACACTGATCTGGGTTTCCAGTTCGCGCAGGTCGGGCTTGCCACTCTCGTTGAATTCGCTGGCTGATTCCGCCAGCTTCTTGATCATTTCGCGCAGCCACTGCATGTCCGGAGCCAGCGGAGCCAGCGGCTCGATCTGGCCGACCTCGGTCCAGGAAGCCTCCATCCGCCTGCGGATGGTGTCGCGGTCGCGGATGGCAGCGCTGTATTCACGGAGCTGCACATCCAGCTTGATGAAATCCTCAATGTTTTCAACGAGGCGGTCCCAGTTCTGCCGGTCAATCTTGTACAGCTCAACGAAGCGCAGGCGGCGGCGGTTGAGCTGGTCCATCTTCTGGGTCTGCTCCTCCATTTCTGGCAGGACAATGTTCTGCAGCTCCAAGAAGGCCGGCCCGGTCGTGCGGGCCCGTTTCAGGTACGGGAAAAACAGGAACACTGAAACGATCAGGAAGAAAACTGCCGCGAACCAGCCCGCGTAGGGAGTGCTCTCCTTGATGGAGGGGGGCAGCAGCAGCAGGTGTCCGATGATGCTCATGAAAGCAAGGAACACGCAGACAAATCCCAGGTAGGACCACCACGGGAGCTCATCTCGATTGACAATCTCCAGTTCAACCTTGCGGTCCCGCAGCTTGGCGAGGGCGTTGACAACCACTTTGTGCTCGCCCTGCCACTCCAGCATGGAAGTCAGATGCTCACGGTGCGGGGCAAACATCTTGTCGAGACTCTGGTACCGGACTTTTTCAGCTTCCGGAATCTGGTCCTCCAGCAGGCGGGCCCGGGCTTGAGCCTCACTGAATTCGCGGTGAGCAGTCTCCATCGCCGCGCTGACCTGCTGCAGCAGCTGTCGCGTGCCTCCAGCCTGTTGCTGGCCTGGTAATGCGCTGTTGTGCTTCTGGGCTGATTCATAACTGATATTGAGGGCACTGATTTCCTGTTGGACACGGTTGATCTGCTTCTCCAGCGCTTCGATCTTGCCGTAGAGAACGTCAACTTCATGTGCAAGGTCCTCGGTGATCGCCGGCTTTATCTCCTCCTGCTCAGTGATTGCTTCAGGCGACTTGCGGCTGCCGAGGCGATGCAGGTATGAATTACGGGCCAGATCCAGCTGTTCGCGCTGCTTTTCCAGTCCGAGGATCACCCTGTCCTGCTGCTCCAGCTGACTGAGTACGGAATCCCGTTCCTTCTGCATCTCATGGAATTCGGAAAGCTGCTGGCTGAGCTGGCTCTGTTCCAGTTTGAGGTAATCAAGTTCCTTGGCGAGGTGCATGCGATGTTCACGCATGTTGCGGGGTGGGCTGTCCCCCAGAGTGAAGCGCGGATTCTCCAGGGCTTCAATGATCTTGTCTACGGTCGTCACGTCAGGGTTCTCAACGAGCTCCCCGAGGTCGGAGGTGAGGATCTGTCGCAGGTTGCTGCGGTCAAGGGTTTCAATCACATTGGCCTGGGTGGCTGAGAGGGAATGCCTGAAGGACTGCCTGCTGAGGTTAAGCAACCGGCGGCCAAGATCCCATTCGCCATGCTTGCTCAGTGTCACCATGTCGGTCAGGGTCCGCTGGGTGCTGTATTCGCTGACCTGGATGAAATAGTCGCTGAATCTTGCTGTCACGAGGATCTTCTCGGGCCAGCCCTCCAGTTCGGGCTTGATCACGAGCCTGCCTGACGGAGTCCCGCCGATCCAGGGAGTCCAGCGCTTGATGGCCTGTGGATCCTTGGCACCGCGCTTGGACGCGGGACCGAACAGTATCCATTCGAGGAAGGTCAGCAGTGTGGTCTTGCCGGACTGGTTTTCCGCGATCCACAGGTTGAGACCCTCTTCCAGGCTGACAGGAGTGTCAATGGAAAGACTGCCGAATCTTGCTGAATCAATCTGGAGGATCTTCATTCCGTAATCTCCAGCGGCATGCCCTGCCCGGTAAACAGCTGCCAGCCCAGACGACGGACCAGCCTGACGACTTCCGCATCCTTGCGGCCATCACGCTCGAGGTCAGCGCAGCGATTCAGGAAGGAGTAGAGCAGGGAATCCTTGGGCAGGTTCAGCGGGTCGATTCCGCTGAAGAATGACATCGCACTGACGTCAGGTTCCACCAGTCTTACAACGCTTTTCTTGATGGCGTCCAGCCGGTTCTCAAGCTGCGGCTTCATGCTTACCGGGATTTCACCGTGCAGGCTGAGATGCAGCATGTCGTGTGGCTTGAGCTGGATTTCCAGCTCTGAAATGGCCTTCTTGAGCCGTGACTCATATCCGTCGATAAACGGTTCGGGGAAGCTGACGGTCTTCCTGACCCAGTTGATGCTGGCGACCCTGTGGAATTCAAGGTCAGCCCCATAACGGTCAAGCTCGCCAATCAGTACGCCGCCAGGACCGGCCTCATCCCAGTTGAAGCACTGCGGCGGTCCGGAGTAGGCAGCCAGGGCCTTGTCACTGTTGAGATGCTTGAGCTCGGCCTGCACCATCATGTGCCCGAGGGCAATAAAGCTGAATTCGCATTTGTAGAGGTCTTCCTGCAGGATCGGGTTGATGCTGCGGGCATGTTCCAGGCCATCGTTGACACCTTCCAGCGTACCGTGCAGCAGCAGGATGCTCGGGCGGTCCCGTGGCGGACTGGGAATTTCACTCCAGTTCATGCGGGGGATGCCTTCCCCCATCAGGAATGCCCTGCCGGTGATGGATACGCCCTTGATGTCAAGCACTTCCCACTGTCGACTGGTGAACAGGTGCAGGTTTACCGGCAGGCGGGAAAAGCAGTAGGGATTGTTCCCGCCATAGGCATCGGAATTGCCGGGAGTGACTACGACATCCATCGCCGGGTAGGACTTCACCAGCTGGTAGAAAAACTGCAGCTGTTCGTCCGGACTGTGCCCTTTGACGTCAAAAACGTTGCCAGGCACCAGCAACACGCCGCAACCCTTTTCATGGGCCAGCTGGAAACCGGCCTGCAGGGATGTCCTGACAGCACTGCCGATCGCTTCCGCTAGTGACTTATCAATATCGCTAAGTCTGCGGCCCAGATGACAGTCACTCAACTGTGCGAACTTCCAACCCATCACATTAAATCCTAGCGTACTTGTTCGGACATGTATAGGGCTAAAGGTCAATAAAAGTCCCTTATAGCAGTCCCAGTACCAATTTTTGTAAACGGGAGGAACAGTTGGGTCTCTTATTGCAAGTTCAATTGCATGTTCGGGAAAAGCAATATTCAGCCTGAGACCTGCCACAACGCTGGGACAAATTGGGCAATCCAGTATAATTCCGTCAGTCGCCGGGATTGCCTGTTGTTAGCAGTCGGCGCACTCCAGATGGATTTACTGCATACACGCCTCGAAGCACAATTCCGGGAAACGCGCGAGGAAATCGCCGGGTTGATCAGGGATCATGGTGATCTGGCGATCGGCAGCGTCCATCTTGCGCAGCTGTTCGGTGGCATGCGCGGACTGCGTGCCCTGGTTTGCGATACAAGTACCGTGGACCCTGAGCTGGGTTTGGCGATCAGGGGCTTACCCATCAAGCAACTGCATGATCGCTGCCCTGAAGAAATATTCTGGCTGCTGCTGACTTCCTTCCTGCCGGATGACCGGGAGCTGAGCTTCCTGCGTGAAAGGCTCCATGACCTGCGGACTCTGCCCGGCTACATCGCGCCGCTGCTGGATGGGATGCCGGCAGACACCCATCCCATGACTATGTTCAATGCAGCAGTGCTCACAATGCAGCGTGAGTCGCACATGGCAACGAGGTACAGGACTTTGCCCCGTGAACTGCTGTGGACAGCTGCTCTGGAAGATGCGCTGGAGATGTTTGCCAGGCTGCCCGTGCTGGCAGCGGAGGTATACCGCCGGAGATATGGCCTGCCCACTGTTGAGGAGCCCGATGAAATGGACTGGACCCGGGACTTCGCAATGCGCCTGCTGGGGAGGAATGATGCCGGATTCGAGGAACTACTGCGCAGTTACGTGGTGGTTCAGAGCGACCATGAAAGTGGCAATGTGTTCGCTTTCTCGGCTCACATCACAGGCAGCACCCATGCTGATCCGTACTATGCATGCAGCGCGGGTCTCAATGGCCTGGCCGGCCATATACACGGTCTGGCTGCGCAGGACTTCATGCGCTTCCTGTTTGACCTGCAACAGGATCTCCCGTCCGGTGTTGACCAGGCCTTCCTGCGGCAGATACTGCGTGACCGGCTGGCCAGTGGCAGGGTGATTCCGGGCTTCGGGCATGCGGTGCTGCGGCTGCAGGATCCGCGCTTCGAGATACTCAGCTCACGTGCATCCGCGCTGTTCGCTGGCGAGCCACTGTTCCTGCTGGCCCGCCAGGTCTACCAGGCAGGTACCCAGGTGCTGGTAGAGCATGGGCGCGCCCGCAACCCTTATCCGAATGTGGATGCAATTACCGGAGTCGTACTCAACCTGAGCGGGATCCGGGAACTGGAGTTCTACACGGTGCTGTTCGGGGTCTCACTGTCCATCGGCATGCTGGCCCAGTATGTGATCAGCCGGGGCATCGGATCCCCGATCGTCCGCCCCCGCTCGCTCTCGCTGTCAGAGGTCAGAGCCATGCTGCCGCAGAGCTGAGACAGTGCTAAAATTCGCAGGTGCCATTCCGGTTATTGCTAATTGTGTCCTTTTTCCTGCTGGGCGGCTGCAACAAGCTCCCTTCTGACAGTGAAGCTGATAAGCCCGTGGCGCAGCCGGAGGCGGCTTCCAGCGGAACCACCGGGCAACGTTCAGTGATGCCTGGCAAGCGTGTCCTGGCGGCCTTCAGCGGCAGCGAGACGGATCAATGGACTGCGGCGCTGCTTGGGTCACTGGGCAGCGAGCTGCACTTCGATCCCTGGTCAGTCTCAGACGCCGACGATTTCTTCGACTACTACGGCCCATATGACCTGATGCACGGCAACCAGCCCATTGAGCTGAAGATTGTCCTCAGTGGGATGGACAGCATTGCCGGGCTGGAACGCCAGCAGGCCGCCGCCGCCCACCTGCTGGGGATCGCCTCCGGGTTTGAAGCGGACCTGGTCTGGCTGGATGGCGACCAGCTGCAGTACAGTGCCGGTCGCCTGCTGCTTGAGGATGACTTCCAGATCGCCTTCAGCGGCCTGCAGTATGACAGTTCCCTCTATTACGAGGCGCAGGACAATGCTGCGGGCTTCTACCGGAGGCATAGTGTCTCAGGCACCATGGGCCAGATCTGGCGTGACAACCCCGATGCCCTGTTCCATTGCATCATCACGGATGACAGCCAGGAGGGACGCAGGCGCCTGATTGACTTTGCGGATGCGGAGGACCTGCTCGGGGAGGGCAGTACCCTGCATGTGCTGCCGGTCTTCTCCACATGGCAGGAGCTGGCTGAAGAAATTGCCAAACTGCCGCCCGAGGCGGATGACCTGATTATCTGTGCTGCGGGAGAATCCGGTGCGGCGGATTCCATCACCGGTACGCCTCCCCCTGCCGACCTGCTCACATTCTGCGAGCTGCCCGTCTACGTGCTGGGACCGGGCAATCTGGACATGCTGGGCTGCACGAGCCTGAATGTCAATCCTGCGGCGCAGGTACATGAAATGCTGACGGTGTTCGAGGCCAACCTGTCCCGGGAGATCCCCATGAGTGCCGTGCCCACGATCGTGCCGGAGGACATGCAGGTGCGGATCAGTGAAGCGCCGGGCCTGTAGCCGCATACCGCAGGCTGTCCGCCTCAGGGCAGCAGGTCAATCCTGTTGACGCTGTTGGCAAGACCATTCAGGACCCAGGCATGCCCGTTGCCATCCAGCTCCAGCGCTGCCGCACCGGCCAGCAGGTCACTGCCCTGGGACATGTCCAGCGGTCCGGGGTAGGGACCCGTGCCGGGCGTGTCGGTCGCTGTCGGCACGATGTAGAGTTCATCCGTGTTGAAGCTCGTTGCCAGCAGGTATCTGCCATCCGCGCTCAATTCCACATCGCTTATGTAGGTGAATTCCGCTGTCAATACGATCGGGCTGGACTCACCGCGCAGCACCTGGCGGCCAGCGATATCCACCTTGTAAAGGTTGCCGTTGATGGAGTTTCCCAGGTATGCCGTTCCCCCGTCACCGCTGAATGCAATGGCCCCGGCCCCGATCATGCCCAGCTCGAGGCTGTCCAGCAATTCCACCTGTCTGCCGGTTGAATAGAACTCAAGGTATGAACTGGTGGAGACGTAGGGAGTGAAGTCCGCAGTGAAGTTCAATTCGCCGCCGCTGACCACCACCAGCAGATTGCGGGCACTGTTATATGCCACGAATTGCGGATTGTGACCGATGCATTTGAAGTCCTGGCCAGTGGGGGCAACACTGCGGAAGTCAACCTCCGTGAATAGTCCTGAACCATAGGTAGTCGGGTCACCGCTGCCAAATTCCGGGAATTCCAGCACCTGGCTGCGTGGCACATACACCCGGTCGTCATACACGGCCGGGGCCGCCGGTCCGATGAACACCGCAGCGGGGTCACTAAGCTGGAACACATCCTGGATGGCATTGAAGCTCAGGTCATTGAGGGACATCCGGGTGAGCCGGTTGCTGCCGTTACTTACGCAGTAGAGATGCGTCAGGTCCGCTGCCAGGTGACTGGGGGATGAGAATTCAGCAAACAGCTGGCTGGCATACTCCGTGCCGTCAAGCCCGTAGCGCACGACGCTGTTGTCAAGGCTGCTGGCGACGAAGAGGCTGCTGTTGGCGTAGAGCAGATCGTTCGGTCCGGCGCCGGTACTGAAGCTGTTCAGGCTGATCAGACTGGACTGGCTGCCGATCACTACGATGGCGGTCAGTGGCATGCTGGATCGCGAATAACCCACTGTCAGCGTGGAGGGTGGGCCTGAGCCAGTTGCGACCTGGGCATCGAAGCTGAAGGAGCCGTCCTGGGACGCGCTGCCGCCTCCCTGCCCGCCGCCAATGATCTCCACCGGGCTGGACGGGTCCGCGCTGCCGGGTCCTGCACTGACACGGACGCTGCCATCCACTGCATACAGGGCGTGGATCTCGCTGGGCTGCGGCTGGGGTTGCCCGTTGCCATTCCCGCCGCCGCATGCAGCGCAGTTCAGGGCAATGCCGATGATGATCAAGAAGGAGATGTAGCGGGTTGTCATAGAGTACTGCTCCAGGTAAGAGATAGCTCCCTGCCGGGCAGGGGGTAGTTCCAGGCATCGCGTGCAGCTGTGTTGAACAGGTTGTGCAGACTGAGCTCAAAACGGTTGTCATCAGGGCCCAGGCCAAACTCGAGATTGGCGGTACTGCGGGCTGCGGTACGCAGGTTGCCGAACAGATCAGCGGGGATGGAGGACGTATGGTCCACGGATGCACCGATTGACCAGTCCGCTTGGGTATATTGCAGGCCGCTGACCGCATGCAGGCTGCTGCGGCCGGTCAGGGGGATGCCGTTCTCGTATTCTGCCAGTGGCAGCCATGTTGTGCTGCTGGTCCACCATAATGAATCATCTAGTTGCCAGTCCAGCATGGCTTCGGCACCGGCCACCTGGGCCTCACCGGTATTGCGGGCTTCCACGAGATATGCACTGACCGGGGCAAAGATGATGGAGTCGCGGTAGCTGCTGTAGAAGGCCGCCAGTTCCAGCCTGGCAGATGGAAAACTGCGGCGGTAGCCCAGTTCTAGACTGTCCACTGTTTCGGTAGCAAGGTCCGGGTTGCCGCGCAGGCTGCCGCTGTCACTGAGGTACAGCTCATCGAAGGAGGGGTGCCGGACCGCGCGCGACAGGCTGGCATAGGCGTCGGCGGCATCCCCGAACTCCCGGCGCAATGCGAGTCCCGCCAGTGGATCGAGCCCCTGGTCACTGGATGCAATCAGGCCCCAGGACAGGCTGTGGCTCCAGCGGCCGTGGTCCCAGTCCTGCCAGCCGCTGTAATCCAGTCCCGCACGCAGCCTGTCATTGACGCTGCTGCCATCGGCGTAATCCAGGCGGGGACGCAGCAGCCAGTCTGTCCGGCGGACTTCGTGCTCTCCATGCAGCAGCAGGTCTGTATTGTCAATTTTGCCACGGTTGAGATAGGGATGCGGGTCACGCACATGTGTGAACTGTGCTGACAGCGCGCTGCGCCTGTCGGCGGTACTGGACTGCAGCCAGAGGGACTGCCGGTCGAGCCTGGCACTGAGTGCGGGAAACTCGGCACTGCCGGGAATTCCCCGGGACAGGTCCGAAAAACCGATCCGGTACGAAATCTCAGCCTGCCGCCAGGTGCCAGTCACTGAGTGCTGGCTGGAGTCAGCATTGCGCCGGAGGCTGCTACTGCCATCCGCCCGCCTGTAACTGTAGTCATTCTGTGCAGACCGGCCAATGAAAGACCAGACTGCATCGTCGTCAGCCAGATCCAGCTCCAGACCCACCAGCCCATGGCTGCCCGCCAGCGCGGCATAACTCATGATCTGCCCTCGTGTGCTGTCATCAGGGTTATGCTCGGCCATTGCGAGTTCATGGAAAAACTCCTTGAATGTCAGGCCACTGGCGGAATATGATGGCAGGTCAGGCTCCGATGCATCAGGCGCAAGGCTGACCAGGTTGACAACGCCACCGAGTGCCCCGGGACCGAACTGCAGGGCCTGCGGACCGCGCAGGATCTCGATGCTCGCCAGCGAGCCCGGTGCGACCAGGCTCAGGTCGCTGGCCTGCTGGGGGCTGAGTGGTTGCCCATCCAGCAACACAAGGACCTGGCCACCCGAGGCACCGCGCATGCTGACGGTGCTGAGCTGGCCACTGCCTCCGAGATTACGGACGTCGATGCCCGGGATGCGTTCCAGGATGTTGGCCAGACTGTGGCTGTTGCCGAAGCGTGCGGCATCCAGCACCGTAACGGCGCTGTAGTCACTGAGTTGTTCCAGCAGGCTGCGCCGGGCAGTGACCAGGGAACTGCCCAGGTCAATCAGGGTGCTGCCGTCCTCATCCAGCAATTGGATGCCGGCACTGTCCTCTTCTTCAAACAGTCTGTCCAGGTCGATCTCCACTGCATCATCATCTGCTGCCGCGCAGGTCCAGCTCAGCATTAGGCAGTACAGGAGCAACACACACTGGCAGGGCAGGTGAAGCCTCACAGCCGGACCTCCCGCTGTCGCAGCAGGATCCAGATGAAGAAGGGTGCGCCGATGATGCTCGTGATGATCGTCAGGGGGATTTCGCGTGGTGGGGCTGCCGTGCGTGAAATAATGTCAACACACAACAGCAGCAATGCACCTCCCGCCATTGACAATGGCAGCAGGATTGCATGTCTCGCGGAACTGTTCAGCCTGGCCACATGCGGTACCATCAGGCCGACAAAGGCAATCACCCCGCAGAACGCCACACTGATTCCCGCCAGCAGGGAACTGACGGCGAGGATGCGCAATCGCAGCGAACGGATGTTGATGCCCAGGCTGTGGGCCTTGTCGTCACCGAGCAGCATTGCATCCAGCTCTGCCCGCGAGTACCAGG
>JAHEFU010000211.1 GCA_024645305.1 Planctomycetales bacterium | reverse complement strand
TCGGCAAACACGACCGGGGCACCCTTGGCGAAGATTGTGCTGCTGTTTGTCGGGTTGTGCACCGTGAGCGATTCCGCCACAGTGTCATCCTGCAGGAATCGGCCGATCACCTGGCCGTCACGGTATTCCTCCACCGCGACCCAGACACCCGTGCTGCTGCCGCTGTCGTGGTATCCGCCGTGAGCCCCGGAGGCGAAGCCGATGCCACTGCCCAGCAGGTGTTCGGTGGATGTGCTCGTCGTATAGCCCTTCAGCTCCTCATCGCCGGTTGCGAAACCGTTGATCCAGTAGACCAGAGCTTCGTTGTCAGCGGTCAGTCCGACACCAGCCAGTTCCGTCACGTTGCTGCCGGCATCGACGAACTGGCTGCCGTCGTTGGCGCTGCCGTAGTTGTCACCGTAGTAGATCCGGTCCGTCGTGGTCAGCAGGCCCCAGAACAGCTGGGTCTGGTCATCGGGATCCGTGTCCAGGTACATCTGGGTAGCCTTGCCGTTGATGGTCTGGATACCTGACTGCTCGGAGCTGCCGCCGTCCGTGATCGTGAACAAGTCCAGCGCGGTGCCCGTGCCGAGGTTGTCAAGCACGTAGGTCGTAGTGTCATTCCTGGCAATGTCATTGGTACTGAACTGCGAGGGGTTGCGCGTGCCACCGAAGATGTCGACGTCCAGCAGGGTAGTGTCAGCCTTCTGATGCCAGACGTGGTACAGCTTGTTAGGGTCTCCGAAACCGGGCTTGGGGTAATATACCAGACCGACCGAGACGAGGCCATTGTCAGAGATCGCCAGCTGGCCAGTCTCGGCGATCGGCGTGTTGATTCCATTGATGGTGTAAGAAAGGATGGTGTTCCAGCTGCTGCCGTTGTAGCGCTGGACGCTCCAGGTGATGGAGTTGCCGGTGGTGTCCACGTACAGTGCGGCGGGGCCGTCGGGGTTGACTTCGAGGTCCGCGAAGGCCTGGTCAGGCATCGTGACGACAGACCAGGTACTGCCGTTGTAGTAACGCAGCTTGAGGATGTTGCTGTCGTCGCGGAAGGCGATGGCCACCCGGGAGCTTCCTGGATGCGTGGCCAGCCCGAACAGGTCGCCGGCATTGCCCTTGCCGTTACCCAGGTTGAATCGTTCGTAATGCCGGTTGACGATCACGATCTGGTTCTTGTCCACTGAGCTGCTGGCGTCGCTGACGGTCAGTGTCACCTCAATCGGCCCCAGCGCATTGTAGGTCCAGCTGACGGAGGAAGGCCCGACCGTACTGTCGTCAATCACATCGTCATTGTCAAAGTCCCAGTCAAAGGTCAGTTCCGCGCTGTCCGTGTCGGGATCAAATGTGGCGCTCGGATTGAAGAAGCAGATCTGGCCCTTCTCCACATATGAGGGGCTGACCAGGAAATCCGGCACGGGCGGTGCATCCAGAACGGTCGTGAAGCTGACGCTGCTGCTGGGAGTGCCTTCTGTGTTGAACACGTCCACCGCCGTTACCCGGGCATGGTATTCCGTCGCCGGGGACAGGCCGTCACGCACCCCGCTTGTGCCGGGGTACAGTCCGCCGTCCTGCTTGGTGCCGTCGGCCAGGTCAAAGTCCGGGGTGTTGCCGATATAGATGTTGTATCCCTGGATGTCCAGGTCGCCCGGCGGCGTCCAGCTCAGGTTGACAGTCTCGCTGCCGATCGAGTCAACCGTCAGCCCGGTCGGGGCTCCCGGTGGGTCGTCATTGGTCGTTGTAGCGTCGATGATCGCGCTCAGGGAACTTTCATTGCCAACCACGTCCACCGCACTGACGGCGACATGGTATGTCGTGTTGGGAACGAGGCCGCCAGCCAGGAATTCACTGGCACCCACGGGGAACAGGTTCAGCTGATCAACACCCGGGTCGCCGATCGCAAAGGAGCTGCCGGGGCCGCTGTAGATGTTGTATCCGTCCAGTGTCAGGTCCGTCACGTCATCCCAGTCCAGCATGAAGGAGCCGGGCTGCTCATCGCTGACGCTCAGGTTCTGCGGGACACTCGGGGGAGTCAGGTCGTCATCGGAGAGCAGGTTGACCTCGTTGATCGTCATGTCCGTGCCCGCTGTGACGAGGATTGCCACATAGCTGCTGCTGCCCGGACTCACGAAGTTGCCCGGCGGATATGTCGTGCGGCCGTCATTGGCGAAATCCGCAGGCAGCGGCCCGACGACCTCCCAGCGGCCCATGTCGTAGTTCGTGCGCAGGACGTAGAACTCGCCGCCCGGAGCCATTTCAAAGTCGATCAGCAGCTTGAGCGGGTAATTGCTCTGGAAGTTGCTCCAGCGCCACATGCCCCACAGCGCGGTTGGTCCGGCATTGCCGTCCAGTTCCAGTGCCGTCCCATTTACGCTGGCACCGGGGTCCTGCGTCAGGATCGCCTGGCTACCCAGCTGGACATTGTCAAGAGCGGACGTACTGGCGGGCTGCACCCGCTCGAACTGCTCATCCGGGAATACCGGCAGTGCGGAATCCGGCAGTACGGGTACGCTCGGCCCGGCCGCGGTCAGCGGCTGCTGTCCCTGCAGCAGGTCCTGCCCGTTTCCGCCGCCACAGGCGCACAGGAAGAATGCACAGGTCAGGACAATTTTCGCGAGTTTGCAGGCCCGGAAGCGCTTAGCCATGTTGATCTCCTAGATACAGCCAGATTATCGTGTCCCGCTGGGCCCGCAGCTTGGGTACACAAACCAGTAAAGATCATACCAAAACGCCACTGCCGACACCATTCAGGACCATAGAAGATTATGGGCAGACCTCGACCGGTACGAAACAAATACCCTTCCATGGTGTCTAATTAGATAACGGCGGTTTCAAATGCCCAACAGTTTTAGATACCTGCTGGCGGTGACCGGGCTCGTGGCCCTGTTGTTTGCGGCTATCTCGGCCTGGCCCCTGTTCAACAGCTGGCTGCGCAACCGCAGTACACCCGCGCCCCAGCCCCCGCCGATCGTCTCCGTCCCCATGACACCGCAGAGTACCGGTGTGACCGGACAGCCTGCACGCAGTCCGGCGAAACTTATTCAGGTGCAGCCGCTGCCGGCTGCGGACCCGGCCCAGGCCGCGAGCCAGGCCAATAGCCTGCCGCCCAATGCCACCAATGTCCGGCAGATGTCCAGCCAGCGCTATGTGCCCGGCAGCTGGACCACCGGAGATGGCGTGGACAGCCTTGGCTGGTGTTATGCAAGGGATACGGTGACTTTGTACAACCGACCGAAGGGCGATCCCCTGGTCCCTATCACGCTCAATCGCTGTCCGCTTACTGTGGCCAAGGGGACACGCCTGGGGATGATCCGCCAGGAGGGCAGCTGGCTGCTGGTCAATTCCAAGTTTTCCACAACAGGCTGGGTGCACGAGCAGGATGTTTCAGAGGTCAAGCTGGCGGATCCGCCCCTCCAGTGATCAGTGGCGGATCTGCTCCCAGTAATCCTCATAGCTGAAATCCGGACTGTTGTAGGGATCGTGGCAGCGGACACATCCACCGACGGTCTCCCGGCTGATCATCGTCTTCCCCTCTGTGGCCAATGCCGGGTCCTGCATGGCTGTGACGTGGTGTGAACCTGGCCCGTGGCAGCTTTCGCAACCCACGCTGGCCAGTGCATCGGCGGGTTCCAGGGGGTCGTAGCCTCCAGGTTCGAGCAGGCCGGTGCTGTGGCAGGCCAGGCAGTCCAGCATGTCGGCCTGGCCCTCGCGTTTCAGGGAATGCACCGCCTTGGCATGCAGCGTGCTGCGCCAGCTCTGTGCGGCATCCCGATGGCAACGCAGGCAGCTCTCCCCTCCCACATAGAACGGTTCGTCGTCAAAGCTGAACTCCCGCTCGGAGGGTGGCAGGTATCTGTCGCTCATCCCGAACTCGGGTTTCTCTCCACCACCGGCCGCAGCGGCCCGCGCCGCGCGCTGCTCCCGCAGCTTCTCGCGGGATAGATCCCCTTCATGCCTGATGAGCTGCAGCACCCGCTCATCGTCCGGCAGTGCCTGGTCCAGTTTGCGCCCCCAGTCAGTCACCTGGCCCGCCCTGTCGATGATGTAGATGTCCAGCGTGGTGGCCTTCGGGAGGGGTTCACTGAAAATCTCAGGATCATCGGCATTCTCCCGGTGCGTGTAGCCGGGCAGGCCGATGCAGCAGGCCACACGGCTGTCGCTGAGCAGATCCCCGGCCAGCACCGCGTCGAGATTGGCACCGGCCACTATGACATGGCACTCTGCCGGCAGCCCGTCCAGTGTTGCCAGGGCCGCACTGCGGGCATCGGCCAGCGCCCACCAGTCCTGGCTGGACTCCAGTCCCTGGCTGTCCGCTGCTGAGCTGATGCCAATCAGGTACCAGTTGTCAGCGAGCTGCAGGAAGGGCTGGATGGCAATACCCTGCGCTTCGGACCCGATCTGCAGGTTGCAGCTGACGAGCGGGATGGGGCTGTTGCCAAGGCCGGCCACTGCATCACCGAACTCCAGGTTCAGTTCGCTGGCGCCGGGGATTGCCGCCCGACCCCCGATGGCAGCCAGGATCTGCAGGTGCGTGCGGGTCCGCAGGCCGGGGAAGTGCAGGCGGGGCCAGGCGAAGTTGCCGGTGTCAATCAGCCACAGGGGCTGGGGGGACAGGCCCGGCGGGATGTGCAAGGAGTCCGGGTCCACGGCTTCGCCGGTACCTGGCTCAGACTGCGAACTGATGCTGAACAGTCCACTGGACTCTAGGCCGCGCAGCAGGCTGCCCAGCCGGGCCAGTCCGCCATCCTGATCAGGCGTGCAGGAACAGGGCTTCTGGAATCCGCGGAAATTGCCGATGGCGGTGATTGTCGCCAGCTCAGTGGCGGGGTCTGGGCCGGGGAGCGCCGGCAGCGGAAAGGGCAGTGGATCAGCGCCCGCTGCAGCTTCCTGCTG
>JAHEFU010000210.1 GCA_024645305.1 Planctomycetales bacterium | reverse complement strand
TGCCAAGGGATCAACGCCGCAACCAAGGGTTAAATTCTGCTAAAGGCAATGACAGAATACCCGGCAAGACTGAGAATGTAAGCTCTCCACCGGGGCCGGGTGGGAATCAGGCTGTCAGGGATCTGAAAATGGCCGAAAGCGGACGCAACACCATCAGCACTGGCTACACGCGGGAAATACCGCTGGGAAACTTCCTGTCCGGATTCCACGGCGACTTCTGCCAGGCATTTCCGGATTGGGAGGATACCCTGGTCCTGCAGATGGACCAGGCGGGACTTCCATTGGCCTTGAGCCTGGCCGTCCGCTCACCCAACCGTAACCGTAACCTAAGCCTCAATCTGATTGCCACGGAGAATACGGCAAGCGTGAAGGTCGAGTTCAATGGCGCAATTGAGCAGTTCAGTGGCTCATTCGAGGCTGTACGCTACCTGGGATTCATCGTGAATGAGGAAATCATCTGTCTCAGCCGGTTCAAAAACGGGGAATTCGAGTCCTGCTGGATGACAGAACCGGGCAGTGCCCTGCGACTCATAAACAGTTCAGTAAATCAACCAAATGGTTGCTTAAATTTCATGTCACCCAGAAATGAGGAAACCCTGCAGGTCACATCCTGGACGGGCCGGATGGACGACATGGAGCATTTCCGCCAGGGCTGAATAAATCATTCCACTGTCATGCCATTGCAGCTGATCTTGAATGTGCATCCCAGGTAGGCCGCAGAGCTTTTGCACATCACCATCCGGCTCATGAAAATCTCAAAGAAGTCCATCATGCTGGCGGTTTCACCATCTATATCCAGGTCCAGGCGGATTTCCCTGAGGTCCGCATCCACCAGCAGGTCACTCCTGGTCACGGCATAGTTCACATCATCATGGATGTCATGGTTCGCCGGATCGTATGCCCTCACCCTGGATCTGTGTACATCGGCCTTGTCGGCCAGCACTACGGCTGCGCAGGTTTCGTTGTAGCACTGCCCGTACTGCTCCTCGTGGTTTCCAACGGCACTGAGGATCTTCCCAAGCTGCCTCGTGGTGAACGGGAAGCGCTGCAGCATTACATACAGGATTGATGCACCGGTCTGCCCATGGTCAGTCCGGCAGACGAAGTTACCAATGTCATGCAGGAAGCCGGCGATGCGCGCCAGTTCGATTTCCTCATCCGGGTAGTTCAGGGCTGACAGGATAGACCCGGACCAGCGTGCAACAATGCAGGCATGCCGGATGCCGTGTTCGGTGAAACCGATCACCCCGAGATGCTCATTGGCCAGATTGATCAGCTCGATGATTTCCTCATCGTTGCGGATCATTTCAAACAGTCTGTGTTCCAGACCGGGGTTACGCCCTTGCTCGATTATATTCATAGCTTATGTTTATTTTAAGTCAGTATTCGTAATAGAGCCTCGGACAGTTGGGATAAGTTCCGGAGACTGCACCGGAACTGCTGTGACGCAGCCCAGGATGGTTGATTGAGCTTTGCTTGCAGGGAACTGAATCCGGCGTTTATCCGGATGCCCTGTTGGGGAATCCCTCAGGCGGGCGGAATATTGGTAAGTTTCCACAGCCTGCGCAGATATTCAGCTTCATGTGGAGAACTCTGTGAAGAGCTGCCGGGCGCTTTGTGCGGCTCTGTCAAATCATCGCGAATTGCCAGACCGGCAGTGTTATAATCGGTGTTCATACATTGAATAAACCAAGATTCACCGGGGCCTAAGCAATGCGCGTAGTGATCAGTCAGGAACTCCTCTCGGCGGTCCTTTCAACAGTCTCAAAAGCGGTAACCCGCAGCATCAATCCCGTGCTCAACCATGTGCGAGTCGTTGTCAGCGCGGACAGCGTGGAGATGACCGCCACAGATGGTGAATTCACCATCCGCCGCACACTGGCCGTCAACGGCGCGGAACCGGGCAGCTTCCTGGCACCCGCGGACCTGCTGGCCAAGCTCGTTGGCAAACTGCCAAAGAAGGACATCACCCTCAGCACTGAGGGCAACCAGCTCAATGTGCATGTGGGCCGCAGCACCTACGACCTGACAATCCTCCCCGACGAGAATTTCCCCGCGCTGCCTGAATATGACAACGCCCTGCTGACGAGCATTCCGGCTTCCATCCTGAAGCATGCCCTGCAGCAGACCACCTTCAGCGCCGTGAAGGACAGCTCCACCGGGGCTGTGCACTACACGAACGGAGTGTTCTTCGTATTCCACGGAGCGCAGCTGGACATCGTGGCCACCGATGGCCACCGCCTGGCACTCAAGCGTAACAAGGGCCTGGCCGGCAACGAGCTGGAGCAGAACCTGCTGCTGCCGGCGCGCGTGGCCGACGAACTGGAAAAGATGCTGCCCGATGATGAGGATGCAGCCGTGGCGATCTACAACCCCGGCAACCAGGTGGCCTTCAGCTTCGGCAGCCAGCTAGTGGTCTGCTCCCTGCTGGATGTGAAGTTCCCGGACTACGAACGCGTGATCCCGAAGGACATCGCCACCCGCGTCTTCCTCGACAAGACGGATCTTTCCGAGGCCCTGCAGCGCGTGCAGCTGGTCTGCCGGACCCGCGACCAGAACCCCGTGGCGCACCTGGAAAGCAGTGAGGACAAGATCGACATCCGCTCGGATGCCGGCGAGGTGGGCAAGGGCAATGAGGAACTGGCGGCCCAGATTGAGGGCAGCGAAATCCGTATCGCGCTCAACCCGGAGTACATAATCCAGGTGCTGAAGAACATCCCCGGTGAGCAGGTGGTGCTCAACTGGATCAACGAAGTGAACCCCGTGCTGGTTTCCTCGCCCCGTGATCCGGAGTACCTCTACATCGTGATGCCGATCCGCATGGATTAAGAGGTACGGCACAAGCCGCACAACAAGAGCACAGAGGACCTAAACCACAAAGGTCACGAAGTACACAGCGAATTTTCCTTGGAAGATCGGCAGCGGCTCTGGTGCATTCTGGCATCTTCACGAACCAGCAGATATCTGGGTCCTGGCACAATACTCCACGCACGTTTCAGTCGTGAGTCGCCGACCTAGTCAATATTCCAGTTGCGCGGGCTGTCCAGCATCAGCCTGGCCGGGACACTGTTGTAGCCGAGCATGTGCTTGGTTCGCTCTGCCGCCTTATGCTGTCCACCTCCCAGCAGCAGCACACTGAGGGCGAAAGCCAGCAGGCTGGCCGTGTACACGGCGCTGCGTTTCACCAGGCTGTTCATATGGTCAAAGTAGCCGTCCTCGGCATGCAGCATCAGTTCGGATAACGCATTGCGCCTGAGCTGCTGCGGGCTCAGGGGTCTCAGCGAGCTGTCCTGTTCACAGCGGTTGCGCTGCTCCTGGGCCAGGCTCAGTTCCAGCAGGCGCAGCAGCCGGGCCTCCAGCCCACTCTGGCTGTCGAGGGGAGGCAGGTCCTCCCGCAGGTTTTCATTCATCTGCATATTCATACCTGGCCCTCCAGGCCGGATACGGCTTCCCGGATTTCCCTGACATGATTCTGCATTCTTGCAACCAAACGGTTGGCTTGCTGTCTCAGGGCATGGTCACGGATTTCGATTTTCTGTTCTCCCAGCAGCTGGCGGACCTCTTCAAGGCGACAGTTGTAACCCTCTGCGGATAGCCAGAGCTGCATCAGACGCAGCACGATGATTTCACGGTTGCGCTCGCGGGTTTCTCCGGAGATGGCCAGCCGGCACCAGAAGAACAGTTCCGCCAGGCTGCCGGCCCCGCTGCCGCATTGCATGTCGGCAATGGTGGATGCGGCTTCCAGGCTCTGCTCATTGTTTCTCCTGGAGATCTTCAGGCGCAGCATGTCGCGGGCTTCATTCACGATGCAGCGGCCCAGGTAGGCCCAGGCGCAGTCCCGGAACAGCGGCTCGTGGCCTTCAGCGTGATGCCTCAGCATGTAGCGCCACAGGGAGGCGATCCCGGCAGCCGCAGCATCCTCACATTCCTCGCGGCTGTCCGTCAGGCGGGTCAGGGCGGGCAGCGTGGTCAGGGCGGGCAGCTCGCGGGTGATGGTGGCGGCGAATTCACGGAACAGTTCGGCTACCAGCGGGTCGCGGGCATCCCGGCCTCGGAGCCGCAGGCGCAGCTCATCCAGGCGCTGCCCCGCCATGCGGATCCGCGAACGCGGTGTGCGCATTTCCTGCACGGATTCACGCAGCAGCCAGCGGATCTCGCGGGGAGTCAGCTCATTGCGCGGGCGGACGAGGAAGAACATTACCTATATGCAGACAGGCGAACCGGGCGAAATGCTACAAAACAGAAGGAAATTCCAGTGCTTCGCGGAATGAATGAAGTCGGAATTCAGAAATCGGGTTTTTTCAATTGCATTGAAATCCATGGCACAGGCAATTGGAAATGGTCAAAAGCAGAAAAATCAGAGAAGTGCTGAAAAAGCCCAGAGAGGATGGTTGGGTAATTATTGCCACCAAGGGAAGCCACAGGCAGTTCAAACACCCGATAAAGCCTGGAAAGGTCACAGTAGCCGGCAAGGAATCGATTGATCTAAATCCGGGTACACTTAAGAGCATCCTCAGACAGGCAGGAATCGAGGACTAAGCGAATGGAAATTCAATACAGCGTTGTATACGAAAAAGGGGAAAGCAACTGGTCGGCTTATTCCCCAGATGTACCGGGTTGCGTGGCGGCAGCCAATTCACTCGATGAATTGCGCATACTGTTTCGAGAAGCCCTGGAATTCCATCTGGCTGCCCTTCGGGCTGACGGAATACCTTTGCCTGTTTCAGCAACTGTGGTGGGTACTGAAACCATTAGTGCCTGATGGATTGATTCCGCCACAATCTCGCCTGCCTTCTATGTTGCATGTGTCCAGCAATAAAATTCCTCAGCATCTTCCGCAGGTTCTCAGTCGATCGGTTTTGCCCCCTGCAA
>JAHEFU010000209.1 GCA_024645305.1 Planctomycetales bacterium | reverse complement strand
GCACGTCCAGCACGTCATTGGCACTGAGCTTCTCACCGTTGAGCTCCGCGCGGAAGTTGGCATAGTCACCATCGATGCTGGTTGTCAGCTCGGCCTTGCGGCGGGCGACCTCCTCCGACTCCTGGCTGCCGGCGAACTCGTTGTGCAGCAGTTCCAGCACACGGCGGGTCTCGCCCGTGTACTGCGGGTCGTCGAGGGCTGCCCGGATGGCCGCGAAGTCCTCCGCACTGGAGTAGATGGCATGCAGGGCCATCTCCAGTTCGATGATCCGTTCCTGCAGTTGTGCCTGCCCGGTGTTGGCCAGCTCCCAGTAGACCTCGCAGAGCTCGCGATCCAGAGGATCAATGCGCTGCTCAAGGCTCTGGATCAGCTCGGGAATGGTGCTCATGGTGCCTCCAGCCTCAGATTGTAGCAGCCCCGGCTGGCCGCGGGGCAATCGCGCCGCAGGGCTGGCTGATATGCTGAACAGCGCTATGAGCAGGACGTCTGGAGGTAGAGCCAGGCACTCCGTGTGCCGTGGCAGACAGACAATGAGTGACTTCCTGAACCTGTGGAGCCTGATGCGCCTGCCGATGCAGCGCTGGTGGAAGACCAGTGGCCGCTGGCTGTGCCTGCCCGTGCTGCTGCTGGCCGCTGCCGCAGCCCTGCATTTCATGCTGATGCCCAACATGCCGCTGTACAAGTGGGTGCTGGCCAGCAAGCTCCTCGGCACACCCGTGCTGCGCTCGGTGGAGCGCATCCTCAGCATCCCGATCATGCTGCTGTTCTATGCCTTCATCGGCCTGTGGGCCTGTGCGGCCATCGGTTGCCAGCAGGGTATGCGCCGCCTGCTTGAGGAAAGCGCCGCCCCCTGCTTCGATGCCAGTCCCCTGCAGCGGCTGCTGGTCTGCTACAGCCAGGGACTGCTGCTGCTGCCCGTGGCCCTGATCGTCTACACCGGACTGGGTTTCCTGGCGGCACTGGCCGAGCGGGTGACGCCGAATTCCATCCAGACCTTCGCCATGTTCGGGGGCCAGGCCGCCGGGTCCGTCGGCCAGGTGCTGCGGCCGGAGCATTACACGCAGCTCGTGGAATCCATCTCGCAGTTCAGCGCCAGTGCCTTCGGGATCGCCGCACTGTCAATGTGGATCAGCGCCCTGGCCGTGGCCGGGGGCAGCCAGCTGGGACTCGGATTCCTGGCAATGCGCTCGCTGGATGTCACCGTACTCAGCGCGGTGCTGCTGCTGGGCAGCCATGAGGTGTTCGGCGGACGCCCGCTGGTGCGCGAGACCCTGCCGGGCAGTGAGTTCTGGTGGTGCATCCCCCTGCTGCTGGGGGTGATCGTCCTGCTGGGGCACGGTGCCCGCTGGGCCCGCGGGCTGGCCCTGGGCAGCCTGGCCATGCTGGCCCTGAGCCCCGCCTTCTTTGCAGGGGTGCTGCCCCGCAGCCTGTTCCTCGAGGATACGCTGTTCGCCCGGCTGCTCAACTCACTGCGCTACATGTACTACGGAATCGGCGGCCCGGTGTTCCAGGTGCAGGCCAGCATCGGTGAACAGGGCGGCAGGCTGCGCTTCCGCGAGCACCTGCTGCTGCATGCCGACGGGAGCTGGCAGCTGTTCACCTGCACGGGCAGCGGGATCCTGCTGGCCTGGCTGGGCAACCTGCTCATCCTGGCGGGCCTCGGCCTGCTCGTGGCGGCCGCCGTGCGTTACACCGTGCCGCAGCGCCGCGCCATCGGCTAGACGGCGTGCACGCAGAAGCCGTCGATGAAGGTTGCCAGCACATGGTGCCGCGTATCCAGCACGTCGCCATCGGTGATGAACAGGTCGGCATCCTTCTTCGCCGTGATGCTGCCGGTGCGCTTTTCGATGCCGAGTACCTTTGCCGCGTTGATGGTGATGCTGTCAACGGCACTGGCCTCGTCCATCCCGTCCTTGACGGCCCAGGCGGCGGCCAGCGGCAGGGTCTGGATCGGCAGCACGGGGTGGTCCGTCTGGAAGGCGAACAGCACGCCGTGGTTGTCAAGGATCCCGCCGCTCTTCGTGGTGCGGTCGCGCAGCTCGTACTTCACCCGTGATGTCAGATAGGGTCCCAGCGTGCCCCGGATCTTCTCGCGGCCGATGAACTCGGCGATCTTCCAGGCTTCGGTCATGTGCTCAAGCGTCAGCTCGAATCCGTACTCCTTGCTGAGGCGGATGGCGGTGTAGATGTCGTCAGCGCGGTGGGCATGGCAGCGCACGGGGTATTCCCCGCGCAGCGCACCGAGGATGTTCTCCAGGCGGCGGTCGCGCTTGAAGGGCGCCTTGGCCTTGTCCGCCTTGCTCTTCTTCTGCCAGGCATCGCGCGAGGCCCCGTAGTGCAGGGCATCATCCAGCGCCTGGCGGATCCCGGCTGCGTTGCCGAAGCGGGTCTTGGGGAAGCGGTTCTGCCCGGCGCCGTAGACCCGCATCGGGTTCTCGCCGAGCGCCATCTTCAGGCCCTGCTTCTCCACGATGATCATCTCGTCAACGGTGCGGCCGTACATCTTGGCAACCACGATCATGCCGCCGATCAGGTTGGCACTGCCGGGGAACACGGCGGCCGTGGTGATGCCGGCGGCGCGCGCCTCGGGCAGGGCGAGGTCCTCGGGCCACATGCTGTCCTTGATGTCCAGCTGCGCCGTGTTGGGATCACTCGTGTCATTGCCCTGGGAGCCGACCGCACCGGCTCCGTCCTCGAAGCAGGTGATGTGGCAGTGCGGCTCGATCATGCCGGGGTAGATCCGCAGGCCGCTGCAGTCCACCACCAGGTTGCCGGTCTCCGCCGGGGCCGGACGCCTGCCGACGGGAGTCAGCGGGCCTCTGGTCCAGTCCGCATACTGCTCCTGCAGTTCGGCGAAGCTGACACGGCGGGCACCCTTCGGCGGGGCGGCCGTGCCCACGGACTTGATCTTCGAGCCGGAGATGGCAACATTGGTGCGCTTGTCAAATTTTCCGCGGCCCCTGTAGACCTCGGCGTTGATCATATGTACTGGCATCCACCAATTCTAGATGATGTCCAGTGGCAGGCGCAGTGGTTCCGGCAGACCAAATTGCTGCCGCTTTCCGCAGCTGCCCGGAATCTGTTCTAAACTTAGGTTGATGGGCAATGCTGATGACACGGGTGGGTCGCCCGGGCAGGGCGGCGGAAATGGCAGCAATGGACATGGTGCGCCGGAAGACGGGCTGACCTTCGGGAAACAGGCCAGCTACCTGGCTGACATGCACCGCCTGCGCCGCAACCGCGCGCTGCGCATGCTGGTCGGCGGGGACCTGCACAACCACCAGCGTGCCATGCGCTGGTTCTACCGGCTGGCCGAGCAGGAGAAGCCGGACCTGATCATCTTCCTCGGGGATTTCGTAAATTCCGAACCCCTGGAGTACATCCGTGAAATCTGCGCCTCGATGCGCAGCCTGGCCACCAACACGCTGGTGATCCCCGGCAACCACGACCCGCGGCAGTCGCTCATCACCTTCGAGGAGGAGAGCTACGACGGCCTGAAGAGCCTGCACAAGTCCAATGCCTTCGTGGGCGGCTACAGCTTCGCCGGCCTGGGCACGAGCATCACCACCCCGAATGCCTCCTCGCCCTTCGAATTCCCGGATGAGGGTTTCGCCGACGCTCTGGCCAGCATGCTGCCGGCGGACATCTGGGTGCTGCACAACCCGCTGGAGGGCATCCTCGACCGGCTGGCGGACGGCCGGCGGCTGGGCAGCCGCTCCCTGAAGAAACTCTACGAAGAGCAGCCGGACAAGCCGATGCTCGTGATCAGCGGGCATGTGCATGACGCGCACGGCATGGAGCAGCAGGGCGGAACGGTGTTCGTCAATCCCGGGGCGCTGGTGGACGGGCGTGCTGCCATGCTGACGCTCGGCGGGGACAGCCTGGAAGTCAGCTTCAAGACGATGTGATGGGCAGCAGCGGACACAGGCTGAGCGTCGTGATCCCCAGCTACAACGCGCTGGGCCATGTCGAGCAGCTGCTGGGAACCCTCGCCAGGCTGCAGCCGGACTTCCCCGGCGGGCTGCAGGTTGCCATTGTCGATGATGCCAGCACCGACGGTACCGTCCCGGAGCTGCGCATGACATTCCCGCAGTTCAGCTACCGTGAGGGCCGCCAGAACCTGGGCTTCGGCGGGAATGTCAACGCCGGTGTGGAACTGGCGGATGGGCAGTACATTGCCGTTGTCAACACGGACATCGAGCTGCTGGGCAATCCGTTCACGGTGCTGATTGAGGCCCTGCGTATGGACGACACGCTCTTCGCCGCGATGCCCCTGATCTGGAACACGAACTTCGACAAGGTGGAGAACCTGCAGTACCTGCTGGTGCGGCGCGGGCTGGCCTGGAATGCGGACCTGCCACAGCAGGAGGAATACACCCGGATGCTCAGTGGCCTGCTGGATGAAGCCGGGCATCCGGCGGAGCGCCTGCTGGACATCATGCGGGGCCGGCCGCCGCTGCCAACGATCCTCTGCGGGGCCATGTTCGTGTGCAGCCGGGAGCGCTTCCTGCAACTGGGCGGCTTCGACCCGCGCTACCGGCCCTTCTACTGGGAGGATGTGGGGCTCGGCTATGAGGCCCGGCGGCGCGGCTGGCAGTGCGCTGCGGTGCCGCAGGCAGCGGTGCTGCACCGGCACAGTGTGAGCATTGACAGGAAGGTGGGCAGTGCCAAGCTGGACTACCTGCTGCTCAACCAGCTGCGCTTCGTGCTGTACAACCGGGACCAGCTGCACGGGCTTGGCAACTACCGGTTCTGGTGCCTGCTGCGTGGCCTGCGGCTGGCCTTTGGTGGCAACAGGCAGCTGCGTGAGGCCTACATGCATGCATCCATGGGCCGGGATGATGTGTAGGCAGAAGGCAGAAGCAGAGGGCAGGAGGCAGGCGGCAGAAGCAGAAGCA
>JAHEFU010000030.1 GCA_024645305.1 Planctomycetales bacterium | reverse complement strand
CAAATTGGCAATTATAGCTGAGGGATGCGGGATGAGGGACGAGGGACGTGGAATTCTCTGCGATCTCATCCCTCATTCCACATCCCTCGTACCTGTTAAAACGCCCGGCCGGAGCCGGGCGAATGATGTTTCGGTTGTTGTGCGACTTGCGCCGCACCTCCGCTACTCCTTCTCTTCAGGTACGGATTCCTCATGGGCCTCGTACTTGTCCTGCACTTCGGCCGCCGCCTCCGCCTCTCCTGCATCATCTGCAGCCTTGACGGGGGCGTGGTCATCGTCGTCATGGGCTTCCGAACCCTCGACGTACTCGCCGTCACCGAAGTCTGTCTCACGCTTGCGGGACTTGCGGCGCTCATCACGCTCGGCCTGGTCCCGGGCTTCCTGCTCCTCGCGGATCTTGTCCAGCAGTTCCTGCTCGAAATCGCTGGACTTCGTCAGCGGCTCCACCTTGACGGTGATCTTGCCGGTCACGTCCGCGCTGGCCCGCAGTTCCACATCGTACTCGCCGAGCTGCTTGATTGGCTCGTCAAGTACCACATGGCGGCGCTGCAGGTCCATGTCGAGCTGGATCTTGACCTCGTCCGCGATCATCGCGGATGTCACGGCACCGAACAGGCGGTTCTCGGTCCCGCTCTTCATTTTTATCACGAGTTCCTTGTCAGCCAGCCAGGCGAACTTGTCGGAGGCGTCCTGCATCCGCCGTGAACGCTTGGTCTCCGCCGCGCGGCGGATCAGGTTGATGCGGTTCACCGCATCCTTGGTGGCCAGTTCGGCGAAACCGCGCGGGATCAGCCAGTTACGGGCATAGCCGTTCTTGACCTCAACCACGTCTCCAGCAACGCCGACATTGATCACATCATCCAGAAGTACCACTCTCATGTCAGTGTCGCTCCTTATCGCCTGTAGTACGGCAATAGCGCCATGTAACGGGCATGCTTGATGGCCCTCGCCAGCGGACGCTGGTACTTGGCGCTTGTGCCGGTGCGGCGGCGCGGCAGGATCTTGCCACGCTCGCTGATGAATTTCCTGAGCAGCGCAACGGCCTTGTAGTCGATGGGCAGCTCGGGATCAACGGTGAAAGCGCAGACCTTGCGCTGTCTGAACCTATGTGGTTTGAACTTTGCCAAGTCGCTTCCTCCTCTTGCGTTCCTTCTCGGTGTAATCCAGGATCAGGTAGCGCAGGCAATTGTCGTTGTACCTGAGCAGATACTGGAGGTCGGTGAGAAGTTCGGTGGTGCTGAACCAGCGGTAGATCACGTAGAAGCCTTCCCGGTATTCCTTGATCGGATATGCCAGGAAGCGTTTGTTCCAGCGATCCACACGGCTGATTTCCCCGCCCCGGTCCTCAATGAGCTTCTGGATGGCCTCGACTTCCTTGTCGAGTTCCTCCGGCTCAAGATCCGGGCGGAACAGCGCACACAGTTCGTAATCCTTGATGACTTCCGCCATGGTTACCCCTTATGAGATAAAGAGTGTTGTACCCCGGGGAACAGATGCCACGGGGGACGGACAATATCCGCCCGGTAAAGGGCGGAGGAGAATTATAACATGGGATCAGGGTCCCGGGACCGGGGATCAGAAGTGATCCGGAATCAGGGACCTGGGATCCGGAGCAGTACCGCCCATCGCCGGAGCCTGCTGGTCGAGATTCCTGCAGTCCTGAGAAATGAACCTTCCCTGCCTCCGGCCAGTCCCTATCCGCATGCAAGTCAGCATCAGGCCGCAGCGTCAATTGCGCGCAAACCACGCCATGGCGTGGCGCGCCTCCCATCCCTGCAGGCGATACAATAACCATCCGATGAGGATCCACTCACACCCGGCCCGCCTGATGCCTATGTTGATAGCGCTGGCGCTTGTGCTGACCACGGCTCCCGCTGACGCGCAGACCTATACCTTCGGTGAGGAAACCAAGACCAACCCGCAGGTCTACAAGCCGGACTTCGTGCATGACAGCACCTTCGAATTCGGCATCTTCGACAAGGGCGGGCAGCGAATCGCCACGGCCTACTACCGCATCCTCAAGGAGGAAAGCGAGGGCCGCAAGCTCTGGCGCTTCAAGTACGTCGGCCGCAACAGTGGCTCCAGCGAAAGCAGCGAGTGCTGGGTGGACATTGACGACCTCTCACCGGTACGCTCCACACGCAAGGTGGTCTACGACAACCAGGCCTACTACTCCGACGTGGCCTACCAGGCCGGGCAGGCCGTGGTACGGGAACGCCGCGGGGAGATGAATCCCTCAGAGCGCGGCTTCAAGCTGCCCGAGGGAACCTATGACTATGAGGAACTGATGTGGCTGGTGCCCCTGCTGGATTTCGAGGGCGCGGAGCAGGTGAAGATCTCCGTGTTCGACAGCCTGAACCTGCTGCCCCTGACCGTGACGGTGGTGGATGAGGGCATCGAGCCCGTGCATGTGCAGGAGAAGGAGTACAGCGGGCACAAGTTCAGCTTCCGCATCCAGCAGAGTCCGTACGTGCTGTACAGCGTGCTGCAGGACGGTCGTGAGGTACCGGCGCTGATCAACATGGGTGACCGAGAGTTCGTGAACCTGGAGCTCAGCCGCAAGAAGGAAGGCAAACGCCAGCCGCGTAAATCCGGCGGGAGCGGCAGCTGAGATGGCCACATTGAGCCATAGCAAGATCATGATCGCCCTGCTGCTGCTGGCCGGGCTGCTGGCCGGCAATGCCCTGGCAGCGCCGGATAACCTGTACTTCATTGACGACTTCAGCGCCGAGAGCGGGACCTACTTCTACAGCGGCAAGCTGGATGAGCGCAACTTCGGCTATGAGCAGGGCGGCTACTTCATAGACACCACACAAAGCGATGCCTACGGGCAGAGCGTGCTGCTGGAGGACCTCGACGAATACAGCGTGGAGGTCAATGCGCAGCTGCTGGATTCCTCCGACCGCGATGGCGGTGGCTTCGGGATTTCCTTCAACTACAACGAACGTCCCGGCGGCTCCGACTTCATGCTGTTCCTTGTCTACAACCGCGGGGCATTCGCCGTGCTGCGCTACAAGGATGACAAGACCAGCGTGCTGACCAGCCCCGAACTGACTGAACTCGTCAAGGCCGGCGAGCCGGTCTCGCTGGGCGTTGACAACATCCGCGGCCAGCTGACCTTCTACATCAACGGGGTGGAGGTGCACTCCATGAAGGAGAGTCAGCTGACCCGCGGCGGCTTCGGGATGTTCGCCACCCGGCGCAGCAAGGTGCAGTACGACGACTTCAAGGTCTTATCCGACCGCCCGACACCTACGACCTTCCGCGATGACTTCTCGACGGATGCCAGCTTCTTCAAGGGCACGTACGGTGAGGTGGAGTATTACTACCGCGACGGGCGCTACTTCATAAATACGCTGGACACGCAGTACATCGGCCTGTCGCCCTTCCCGGAGAAGGCGATGAACTTCGACCTGAGTGTGGACGCGGAACTCCTGCAGGGCGAACCCGCGGGGGGCTACGGGATCTACATCCGAGACTGGGAAACCGGGGACGGCGGCTTCAACCAGTTCCGCTTCCTGGTTGCAGACGGCTGGTACGCGATTGAACAGAGCATCGAGGACCGGCCCCTGGCACTGTCGCAGTGGACGCAGCACAGCAGCGTGCGCCAGAGCGGTGTGAACCGGCTGCGCGTAGTGGCACAGGACGGCAGGCTGAGCTTCTTCATCAATGGGGTGGAGGTCTACAAGCACACGGATGCCATGCCGCACATGGGGGACTTCGGCCTGTACGCGGCCGGAGGCGTCGAGGTGGCGTTTGACAATCTGGAGTTCCTTCCTTTGCAGTAGCAGAGAAAGGAAGTTTGGAGGTTGGAGTTAGGAGTTTGGATCACCGTCCACCAACAACTTTGGTGATATGCAGTTAACCTGTCGTCAATCTCCTTCTCAGTGTCTTCAGCATCCGGCAACATTCGTCTAACAGTTCGCGACTATGATGGATTTCCTGATCAGAAACAAACTTAACCTCACGACTCACAACCAGAAGTGTCTCCAGTTCACGCGCGGAACCAAGTGCAACGGAAACGAAATGTGCATAGTCTTTTCTGGTTCCCCTGCCGTAGCCTTCTGCAATGTTTGCCGGAACCGAAACTGCTGCCCTTCGTATCTGACTAGTTAATCCGGACATTTCCTGCTTAGGAAACCTGAGAGTTAACTCATAAAGCTCGCGGACGAGTTCAATGCCTCGCTGCCATACAATCAGATCCTGCACTGAGTTGATTTGCATGATTTGCTCCAGATGCCATATTATTACAAACATTGTCATTTATTTCAAGGGATCTAAGAACATTGATTTCAAACTTCCAATACAGCACTGATTTTCCTTCTCCAACCGCCAACCTCCAAACTCCAACCTCATCCTTTACGTCACAACCTACATCCATTGGGTAAAATCTGTATAGCTATGCTTAGAAGGCGGAGACTGATGATCAAGCGACTTTCACTGACTGCAATCACGGGCGTGCTGCTGCTGTTCGCCGCAGCTTCCTGCGGAGGCGGCGGAGGCGGGAACAATCCCGTGACCGTCACGGCCATCAATACCGGCGGCGGCTCCATCAGTGCCGGCTCGGTGATCCCCCTGAGCGCCACGCTCAGTGGCGGCAATGGCCAGGTGATGCTCAAGAACTGGTCGGTGACGGCCGGCAGCCTGATGATCAACCCACCGGACTTCAGCCTGACCCTGCGCGAAACCGCCAAGTCAGTCAGTGAAACCTCGGTCGCCACCACGGCCAGCACGGTTTACTGGATCGTCCCGGCCAGTGCCGGCTCCGCCACGATCAGCGTGAACGTGGAAGGGGCCACCCGGGCACTCGACGTGAGCTTCGGCGCCAGCCCGGTGACCCTGGCTGTAGCCAGTGGCCAGAACGGCCAGCGCATCGTGACTGTCAGTGCGACCGACATCTCCGATCTGTTCGGGGCCGCCTTCCGGGTCAATTACAGCGACAACTTCACGCCTGCCACTGTCGAGGCCGGGGACTTCCTCGGTACCACCGGGGACATCCTGTTCCTCGGACTTGCCAACCAGGCGGACTTCGTCCCGGTGGCGATCACCCGCAAGCAGGGAGCAGGCGGAAAGGATGGCAGCGGCGTGCTGGCAACGATCACCTTCAACCCCGCCGGCGGCACATCGCGCGCCGGCAGCCAGGCTGAGGGCTTTGCCCTGGAGTCCCTGTTTTTCATTGACTCCAACTATGCCCGCATCAGTCTCGGCAACTAGGCCGGACAAGCTTCAATGCCAGTCATCCTCATGCGCCACGGCCAGAGCGAGGGCAACCTGCGGCGCATCTTCCAGGGCAGCCTGGACTATCCGCTGACGGAGCTGGGCCGCGAGCAGGCAGGTCAGGTGGGCCTGTGGCTGGCCGGACGGGGCATCCGCTTTGACAGCATCTACAGCTCACCCCTGTCCCGGGCGGCGGACACCGCGCGGATCATCGGCGAGGTCACGGGGGCACCCGAGGTCAGCCATTTTGCGGACCTGCGCGAGATTCACGGCGGGCAGCTTGAGGGACTCACCAGTGAGGAGTGCAATGCGCGCTTCCCGGGCTATGTCGGCCGGGGCCTGCCCCAGGGCGCGGATTTCAGTGAGTACGGCGGGGAAAGCTACGAACAGATCAATGCACGCATCGCCGGGTTCATTGCCCACATCCAGGCTGAGCACCCCGAACCACAGTCCATTGCCATCGTGGCCCATGGCGGTACGCTGTACCAGCTGCTCAAGCAATGGTGCGGCTGGCCGGCGCCGCGGCACTTCTTCGTGGCCATGAGCAACTGCGTGATGCTCTGCCTGGAGCAGCGGGAAATCCGTGGGCATCTCGGCGCGGAACTGAAGTGGATGCTGCCGATGGAACTGCTGGACGGTGAACTGACCACGGACTGGCGAATTGCGGACAGCCCAGGCGGGGAATAACCCTCCGCCAAATCCTACACGCGGGCGGAGCGCTGCGCATCCTGTCCCGTTGCTGTATGCTTGGCTTGTAGTCTCATGGGTATAATGCGTGGATCGCTTGCGATCCGGAGTATCGACATGAAAGCAAGCCATTACATTGACCTGATTGCACTGGGCTGCTGCCTGCTGCTGGCGTCCTGCGGAAACATCAAACGGGTTTCCACCGGCGAACTGCCGGATTCCTCCCCGTCCTCTGTCCTGCTGTTGAACGGCCTGGAGCTGCTGGATGGCAGCATCCTTGACGAAACCAGCTCTCGCGGGATCAGTGTCAGCTGGGAGGAAAATGAGGAAGGCCTGCTGGCAACCGTCACAGCTGAGCAGGTGCAGGGGCTGAAAGCACTGTACCTGGCCCTGGACCACGACGCAGCCCTGGAAGCCGGCGGCATCCAGCCCGGCACCTGGGCCACGGGCAACAGCCTGCAGCTGGCCGTCACGCCTGAAGCCGGCCACAGTGAGGCGGGCATCGTGCTGATTGATCCTGACAACACGGCGGGTTTCAGCGGCAGCGGCGTGCTGGCGCAGATCAGCTTCAGGCCTGTGGAGCCTGCGCTTGCCAGAACCGGCAGCATGGCACCCCTCAACCAGAATAACAAGATTGACTTCAGTTATGACCCCGCGTCGGGCCTGTGCTACTGGTTCTACCAGAATCAGGGTGACTACGACCAGAACGGCGTTGTCAATATCTCCGACCTGACTCCGCTGGCCATCCACTTCGGCAAGACCGCTGCCGGCACGGGCTTTGACTATTCCAGCGTGGAGTCCGCTGTGGACGGCGATGGCAACGGCGCGATCAACATCTCCGACATTTCCCCGATCGGCGTGAATTTCGGCAACAGCATAGACTCATTCAACATCTACGTCGGAGGGATGAGCAGTTATCCCGCCAGCCCGTCAGAACCCTCGGCCCTTCCCGAGTTCCTGAACGTGCCGCTGGTGGATGCCAATGGGGACAAGTCCAAGAACCGCCTGTTCTTCACCGCCAGCGGACCGGGACCCCTGCCTTCCAGCCTGGGACTGTGGCTCCGGCCCGCCAGCGGCAGCAGTGAAGGCATTCCCAGCGATACGAGTGGATTTGGCAATCAGTCACCGGTCGCCGCTGTGAATCTGTCTGACCCCGCCGGTCTGGCTCCGCTGAGCGGCAGCGCCGATGCCAGTTCCTCCAGTGATCCTGATGGCGATCCACTCACCTACCACTGGATTCTCGACGACCTGGCCCAGTTCTACACCGGGGCAGGAATATTCAATCCCACTGACATGGGATCGACCCTCCCGTATGACCTGCCGGATCCCGGTGAGTACCTGCTGTTCCTGATCGTGCGCGATCCTCATGGCGGGCTCGATTTCCTGACCGAGAATCTGGTTGTCACAGCCAATGCCGGCTGGCAGATCGTTGACCTGAACATGGATGAATACCATACCAACCTCGTGAGCTTCCAGGATGTCGACCTCGCTGACGTCACCGGGAAGCCGAGTATCGCATACAGCTTCGACACCGGGGGCGGTGCCCAGGTCTACATGGCCCAGGCTGACAACCTGTTTGAGGAAGACTGGGATGTGACGGACCTCGTGCATGCCCAGTCCGGTGTGGACGGGAGCGAGGTTGCCATTGCCGAAATCGCCGGGACGGCTGCCGCTGCCGCTGTATATTCCAAGCCGGGCGGGGGTGAGGCAGTTTATGCCCGGCAGATCGAACCGGACGGATATGACCTGTACGCCAAGAAGCTCTTCGAGACGCCACCGGGTGCGTTGTCAGGCATCGACATGGCCAGCATCAACAACCAGGCGATGCTGGCCTACCGCAATGTCGCCACGGGTGAACTGCGCTTCTGCGTGGCAGTTGATGAAACAGCCCAGAACTGGCTCGGACCCGTGTCCCTCGGCATCACCGGCGCACCTTCCACGCAGATCTGCCTGCAGGAAGTCAACGGAGCGCCCGCCTTCGCCTACTGGGCGGGACCGAGCAGCAACCGGCTGCGTTACCACTCATCCGTGATGAACGGCCCGATCCCGGTCTTCAGTTCAGGTACCACACTCAGCGTACTGACCAGCTGCAGCCTGCAGGATGCTCTTGTCGTGCTGGATGACGGCAGCCCGGCGGTGATCTTCAACATCCCGACCAACACGGCGCTGTACCAGCTGCGCGCCGTGGACCCACAGGCCAGCATGTGGGAGAACGACGGTGAGGTTACGCCGCAGAACGTGGCCCTGACGGAGTACACCGCGGGAATCCACGCCGGTCGTCCGGCCGTGCTGTGGTATGACGTGCTGGAAGCCAAGCTCTACTACCAGCGCGCGGAGAATGCCGAGGGTACCAGCTGGGGAGCTTCGGAGCTCGTTGACGACGCGCTGGCAATCGGAGTGCGACCCACGATGGCGGAGATCCGCGGGATACCGGCAATCGCCTACATCGACCAGGGCCGCACGAAGATCCGCTACGGGATCCGCGTGGAGTAGGAACGGGCTGCAGAGGTCGGGTTGCTGGTTTCAATCAGTCGAGACCAGAGCCTGGTTGCCTGCTGCTGAAACTGGAGCTCATCAGGGCAATCGCCCCTTCATCGCCTTCAACAACCTGACCACCAACCGGATCCACTACATCCGTTCCGACAATGCCAACGGAGACAGCTGGGCCTATGACGACGGAGACCCGCTGGCAACTCTGAGTGGTGGCGACGGTTCACTCTGCATTTCATATGACGGGAACAGGTACTTCGCCGCAATGCATGTCAACGGTGCACTGAGGATTTCCACGTCATTCTCCTTCAACGGGACAAACTTCTTTCCGGCTAGCCTGATTGACAATGATGACAGCGTCAATGTCGGCGTGTCTCCTGCGGTTGCCCTTATCAACGGACGATATGTGGTGACCTATTATGACGAGGATAATGGCGACCTGAAAGTCCTGCTACCGCGGCATTGAACATATCTGGCCGGAGTCTGTCACGGTATCCTCAGAAAAGCAGACAGGCCGCTTGGGCAGCCAGTCTGCTCCTTGTAATCCATATTGCTAATGGACCCGGTTCGCACCAGGGCCCCGCTTGCCAGACTCGCGTCTGGCCTCCGTAGAGCGAGCTCAATGCCCGCGCTCCCCGTGCCGCCTCCCCAGGCAGGCGTTTGAATCCTAGTTGAAGTACTGCTCCTGGGCCTTCGCGATCAGCTCCACCACCTGGTCCACATACTCCGGTCCGTTGGTGTCGCAGATCCCGACCAGCACGCCGCCCTTGCCGAGTACGACAGTGGTCGGCCAGCCGTCCTGCTTGAACAGCTCGCTGAACTGCCCATCTCCGTCAACAACGGTGGGCATGCTGAGCTTGCGGGATTCCATGAAGCGAACCGTGTCGCGCTCTGAGCTGTCCACCGAGTACATCAGGAAGTTCACGGCCTTGCCGTCCAGCTGGCCGTACAGGCTCTTGACGTAGGGCATGTGGCGCTGGCAGTGCGGGCAGTCGGGGCTGAAGATGTGGAACACCAGCGGGGCATCCGCGGTGAGGGCCTCGAGGTCCATGCTTTCACCACTGAACATCTCCGTGGCCCTGAAGGAGTAGTCCGCCCGGGCGGCATCCGCGCTGCGGGAACCAGTCAGGATGATCAGGGCCAGGGCCCCGAGGGTCATTGCGATCTTGATGTAGTTCCTGTAATCCATATTACGCCTTCCTTTTTCCAAACCAGACGTAATACCCGGCCCCTGCTGAGCTGTAACAGCATTCCGGAATAATCTGCAAAGGGAATATGGATCGGTTGGATCACAGGGAGTCCGGCCGGTTAACTGGTCGCAGGGCAGTGGGGATCTGTTTGGACTGAGGCGGAGCCGGGAAGTGTCGCGGATCGGCAGTCAGCAGTGGAGGTCTAGTCCTCGAACCAGTTGCTGCCGTCGCTACCCTTTTCTTCTTCCTGTTCCTGCTCGGTCTGGCGCTTCTCGGCGTACTGCTCACAGGCCTTGTCCACCAGGTCTTCCATGCTGTCCACATATGTGGGCCCGTTTATGTCGCAGGATCCCACGAGCTTGCCCTCCAGCCCGATCACGAGCGTATTGGGCCAGCCGCCGTCCTTTAGGTCCTTGGAGAAGCTGCCGTTGGACAGGCAGACCGTGGGGAACTCAAGATTGCGCTTCTTGAGGAAACTCAGGGCGTCGTTGGTCTTGCCGGTCACTGAATAAGTCACGAAATTGACCTGCTCCAGGTCCAGCTTCTTGTAGAGGCTGCTCAGGTAGGGCATGTGCCGCTGGCAGTGCGGGCAGTCCGGGGCCCAGACATGCAGGATCAGGGGCTTGTCCGCGATCAGCTCGGTGAGCTCCAGCATCTTGCCGCTCTCAATCTCCCGGGCCTTGAAGGAATAATCCTTGTCAGTGCTGCGCCTGCTGCCCTGGGCACTTGCGGCAGTGAACATCAGCAGGCTAAGCCCCGCCATCAGCATCAGCAGCAGAATCCGCTTGTACTTCATGTCTCCTGTTTCCGTGCAGACCATGCCTGTGCAGCATGATTCCTGTGCAGCAGGAAGATATGCTCCCCGCTTTTCCAGCTAGAACCTAATCGGAGACCTGTCAAAACAGGTAAAACAGCTGGCTCCAGCCACTCACCGATAGATTATAAGACGTATCAGGAACACATACACTCCATTTTTGCCTGAAGTCCGTGCCGCAGCGGTAACACAAGTCGGTGCTAGAATCAGCATCTATGTTCAAGCGCATTCTGGTGGCCAACCGTGGCGAAATCGCGGTCAGGATAATCCGCACATGCAGGGAAATGGGAATCGAAAGCATCGCATTGTTCAGCGATGCTGACGCCAATGCCCTGCACATTGTGCTGGCGGACTATGCAGTGAACCTGCCTGGCACATCCCCTGCGGATACCTACCTGAATATCGAGCTGATCCTCAGGATCGCGAAGCAGTACAAGGCGGATGCGCTGCATCCCGGCTACGGCTTCCTGTCGGAGAATCCGCTGCTGGCCGAGGCCTGCCAGAAGGCCGGAGTGAAATTCATCGGACCCTCAGCCCAGGCAATCCGCGACCTCGGTAACAAGGTCAAGGCCAAGGAACTGGCCAAAAAGGCCGGCACACCGATCAGCCCGGGCACAGATGGGGCAGTAGCCGGAGTGGAAGAAGCCAGTGCCTTCGCCGGCAAGGCGGGATTTCCGCTGATGCTCAAGGCCGCAGCCGGAGGTGGTGGCCGTGGTATCCGCGTCGTGAAGCAGATGGAGGACATGGAGAAGGCCTTCACTTCCTGCCAGAACGAGGCACGTGGGGCCTTCGGAGATGACGCGATCTTCATCGAGCGCTACATTGAGAACCCCAAGCACATCGAATTCCAGATCCTCGCGGACGAGCATGGCAATGTGATCCATCTCGGGGAGCGCGACTGCTCAGTGCAGCGCCGCCACCAGAAGCTGATCGAGGAAGCCCCCAGCCCGGCGCTCACACCGGAACTGCGGGAGCAGATGGGCGCGGCATCCGTGGCCCTGGCGAAGGAGGCCGGCTATGCCAATGCCGGCACGGTGGAGTACCTGCTGGACGGCAGCGGCAACTTCTACTTTATGGAGATGAACACCCGCCTGCAGGTGGAGCACCCCGTGACCGAGCTGGTGACGGGCGTGGACCTCGTGCGCCAGCAGATCCGCATCGCGGCGGGCGAGAAGCTGGACATCCGGCAGGAGGACGTGCAGATCCGCGGCTGGGCCTTCGAGGCCCGTATCAATGCGGAGGACCCCTACCGGGGCTTCATGCCGGCACTCGGCACCCTCAACCGCTACATCCCGCCGCAGGGCCCCGGCATCCGGCTGGACTCCTGCGCCTACGAAGGCTTCACCATCCCCTCGCAGTATGACAGCATGGTTGCCAAGCTGATCACCTACGGTCCGGACCGCGAGACGGCGATTGCCAGGATGCGCCGGGCGCTGGGCGAATTCATCGTCACCGGCGTGCGCACGACGATCCCCTTCCACGACTATGTGTTCTCGCATCCCGTGTTCCAGGGCGGTGATTTCACCACCGCCTTCGTGGAGCAGCACTTCAGTGAGGAGCAGGTGCGCAGCCTGATCAGCGGTCCGCAGGAAGGGATTGACAGCATGAACATCGCCATCGCCGCGGCCCTGAAGTACTACCTGGACCGTACCGAGGTGATCACCAGCAACCAGGCGGACGACCGCGAGGCCGGCCGGCGCTGGTCCATTGTCAACCGCCTGTCCAGCACGAGCTACATCCCTAACTAGGCAGAACCATGAAGATCATCACAGACATCAACGACGAGCATTTTGACATAGACATCCTGGTGGACACCGCCACCGATGAGGGCTTCCTGGCAACGGTCAATGGGCGCGAGCTGCGGCTGCGGATCATCGAGGCCAAGGCAACCTCCCTGACTCTGTCCATTGACGGACATGTGGGCTTCTACGAATTCAACCGAGAGAAGGGCCGGCTGGTGGAGGTGATCCACGCCAACCGCTCCTTCCGTTCCAACATGAAGAACCCCCAGCAGGATAAGCTGGAGAAGCTGCTGGCGGAGATGGGAGCCGGCATGGGCGGTGGCAGTGCCGAGACGAACGTGCTGGCCCCGATGCCCGGCAAGGTGCTGGGCGTGATGTGCAAGCGCGGCGAGAAGGTCGAGCTGGGCCAGATCGTGATAGTGCTCGAGGCGATGAAGATGGAGAATGAGATCGGTTCAGTCTGCGAAGGCACGATCCGCAAGCTCAATGTGAAGGTCGGCGATACGGTGGCAGCCGGGGACATCCTGATAGAGGTGGATCCGCAGTAGGATCCGCGGTCGCTTACTGCGCAGGCCGGCCCCGGTTGGCCTTCATCCAGTCCACAGCGAAGTCCACGATCAGCCGGGCCTTCACCAGCCGGCAATCCGCGATGCCCGCCTTGCCAATGCTCGAATGCAGGGTGTCGCGCTCAAAGGCGAACTTGATGCTGTCAAAGTCGCTGTCATCGTGGTCCAGGTCCTCAAACACCATCCAGCGCCGCTCCCCATCCACCAGCATGGCGCAGCCGTTCTGCCGGTTTCTGCGCCCCGGCCAGCTGGCCCTTGTCTCCGCCAGGTGCAGCATTGAATTGTGGCGCAGTCCCAGTGACAGCACATAACCGTCCTCCGCATAGAGCCTGCCCAGCGGTGAGCGGTCGCCGAACTGGCAGTCCAGCGGATGCTGCGTTGTCATTTCCTTCGCCAGCTGGCCCCAGGCTGCAAATGAGACGATGGGATGCGGGCTGCGCTGCACTCCCGGCAGGCTGCGGAACATTTCCGCCACACGGCCCATGCCGCGGCTGGGAGAGATCTGCGGGATATATGGTGGCATGCTGTCACGGATGGTCTGGTGCCACTGCCGGGGTACGGGGGGGTTCTGCCACTCGGCGGGATCCGTGTTCCAGCTGCTGAATGCCGGCATCAGGATTGTGCCACGAGGGGTCACGACATTCACCAGCGCGCTGACTACGGTCTGGGCGCCGCCGCAGATCCAGCCCAGCCGGCGCAGGGAACAGTGCACGAGCACCTTCATGCCCGCCTCGACCCCCAACGCATGCAGCTGGCGCTCCAGCATTGTCCGCGTCAGGGGTTCTGTGGTCTGCGATACCGCGAAGGCTTCATCGCCAGCGGCCTCGATGTCGAGCTCCCGTTCCGGCTGGACGGGGATGTGTCTGCCTGATGTGTCTGGGTGTCCGTCGCTCATGCGGTGATTATAGGCATTGCCGGGAAACGGCGAAACTATGGCCCCTGGAATCCTGGCAGACCACCTGGGGCCGGATCATCTGAGGGTCCCCTACCAGTCGCTGTCGCTCCACTCCAGCTGGGCCTCATCGTAGCTGCCATCCGGCAGGTTGCTGAGGAAGCGGCTGGGGCGGTTGATGATGCGCTGGAAGTCATGCGTCTCGCTGATCATCGGGTAGCTCATGAACAGCAGCTGCTCGGCGCGGGTAGCCGCCACATAGAACAGGCGGCGCTCCTCATCCTCACCCTCCGGGTCGCTGCGCGACATCCGGTGCGGGATCACGTCATCCTGCACATGAATCATGAACACCGCGTTCCACTCGAGGCCCTTGGCCTGGTGAATTGTTGACAATGTGACTGCGCCTTCCTCCGGGTCGTCCGCCCCTTCAACTTCCGCCCCCTGCAGTTCAGAGCCGCTGAAGCTGCCGTTGAGGCCGATTTCGGCGAGGAAGGCCGTCACCGTGTCAAACTGGTTGGCAAAGATCTCCAGCTGCTCCAGGTCGTCCAGCCGCGAGCGCCAATTCTCCCACTTCATCTGCAGGTAGTCGCTGTAGCGCTCCTCGATGATGCGGCGGATCAGCTCGGATGGCGGGGTTGTCAATGCATCCGGCTCCAGCTTCTCCAGGAAACCGCGCAGCTCACCAAGCGTTTCCTTGGCCTTGCCGCGCGCGCTTTCCACCACACCGTTGTGGATGAACTTGCCGAGCGGGTTCTCCACGCGCAGCTTGCCAACCACTCCGGCCACGGTCTTCGGGCCGACGCGTTCGCACATCTCCAGCATGCGCTGCCAGGCCAGCTCGTCATGCGAGTTAGCAAGCACCAGGAGGTAGCTGAGCACATCCTTGAGATGCGCCTGCTCGAAGAAGCGCAGTCCGCCGCGCACCACGAAGGGGATGCCGCGCCGCGTGAATTCCAGCTCCACCTCGAGGCGGTTGGAATGTGCACGGTACAGCACGGCGATCTGCTTGTAGTCCAGCTCGTGCTCCTCGCGCAGGGAGAGGATCTGCTCGCAAACGAATTCCGCCTGCTCCTCACGGCTGTTGCAGGCCACCAGCAGCGGACGGTCCTCACTGTCAGGCTTGACGCTGACCAGCTGTTTTTGGAATTCCGCCGGACCCTCGCCGAGGATGGCGTTGGCAAGTTCCAGCACCTGCGGCGTGGAGCGGTAGTTGGTTTCCAGCTTGCAGATCTGTGTGTCGTGGAAGCGCTGCGGAAACTCGAGGATGTTCCGGTAATCCGCGCCCCTAAACGAGAAGATGCTCTGGGCATCGTCACCGACCACGAACAGGCCTCGCCCCGGTGGCGCCTGCGGGCTGTCCTCCACCGGGTCCTCGAGGTCGTCATTCGGCTCGGGCGCCGCAGCGCGGATCGTCACGGCATTGATGTCAATCTGCTGGCCGGCGAAGCGTGAGGCATTGAAGGGGTCAGAAGCAGAAGCAGGAGGAGCAGGACCAGAATCAGAAGCAGGGGCAGAAGCAGGAACAGGAGCAGGGGCTGGGTCAGAAGACAAGGGAGCCGGTACATCACCGACGTCTTCGACCTGCACAGCCTGCCGCTCCCCTGCCCGTGGATCCGCCGGGGCCGGACTGTCCTCCCAGTTGTCGGGCAGGCCGAGGTACATTTCACGCACGATCGCGGCCTGGATATGGTTCACATCCTGGTACTCGTCCACGAGGATCTGCGTGAAGCGCCGGCACAGCCTTTCGCGCACCTCGCGGTGCTCACGCAGCAGTTTCAGCCAGTTGATCAGCAGGTCGTCAAAGTCCATCTGGTTGCTCTGGAACTTGCGCTCGTGGTACAGGATCAGCACGCGCTGGATCTCCTGGTACTGGTCATACAGATGCGGATAGCGAGAGGAGAGCAGGCTCTCGAGATCGGTATTCGTATTGACCATCGCGCTGCCGATGTCAACGAGCACGCGGTCGCTCGGGAAGCTCTTGCCACTGCCTTCGATGCCGGCTTCCGTGCGGCAGAGCTTCATCACCTGGCGCTGGTCGGCGGAGTCGAGGATCGTGAAGCTGGAGTTGAAGCCGATGTAGCGTGCATAGCGGCGCAGGATCAGGTTGGCAATCGAGTGGAAGGTGCCGCCTGTGATCTCGCGCGCGGAGCGACCGATCAGGGCCTCGGCGCGGTCCAGCATGGCACGCGCGGCCTTGTTGGTGAAGGTCGTCATCATGATGCGGCGCGGGTTGATATGCAGTTCGCCGATCAGCCAGGCGATGCGGTAGACGATCACCCGGGTCTTGCCCGAACCGGCCCCTGCCAGTACGAGCGTTGGCCCGAGCGGAGCCGAGACGGCAGCATGCTGCTGCTCATTGAGCTCTGCCTGCCAGTCAATGTTGAAGGGGGAATGCCGGTCCTCAGCTGTGCGGCTGAGCCGGATCCGCCTGATGTCGCGGCCTTCCGTCACATGTATATTCTACAGGCAGTGAACGGGTGTATAGGGGAATGGGGCCTGCCCTGCCTGGTGCACGATGCCGGCTTGCAGAATTACATTGCTGCCTGTGGTCCGGGCCAGTATGATACTCCCGTGGACAGTGAGCAACCCAGATTGCGCGGTGACGGAGACGAGGTTTACCGGGTCCGGGTGGACTTGCCGGATACGGATCGCGAGCAGCGCAAGCCCTGGCCTGCACCAGCTGCGGCAGGCGGTCAGCAGCGCAATCCCGACAGGACGAAGCGCCCCGTGCGCCGGGCAGTGCCACGTATCCTGACGACGATCCTTGAACCGGGTCTTCTGCCTTACGGTTTGAATGGCAAGGCGCTGAAGCGCCTGCATGTGGAGTATTCCCGGCGAGGTACACCGCTGCAGCGCTATGCACTGATGCTGGAGCAGCGCCGCAGCTTCCTGCTCGTGATGCTGGTGGCCTATCCGCTGCTCAACGGCCTGGCGCAGTGGCTGGCCGCCAGCGGGATCGGCGACCTGCTGAGGGCTCTCGGGGCTCCCCGGCAAACCGGCCAGGGACTGCTTGCGGTAGTGCATACCATCATCGTGGTGCTGGCAACCCTGCTGCTGCTGCTGCGCCTCAACCTCAAGCTGCCACGCATGCAGCACTGGGCGCAGCGCATGGATGACGAATCCGTGCTGCTGGCCATCGATGCCGCCATCCAGGAGAACCCGCTGGCGGACAGGCCGCTCCTGGTGGAGAACATCATGGAGAAGCTCGGGGTGCGCACGGAACACCCGTCCTTCCCGCAGCAGGTGGCCAGTGTGGCCACGCGTTTTGACCAGGCGATCCTCAGCGGCAGCGGCTCATCCTGGAGCGGGCTGGCAATGGACAGCACGATTGCCATCCTGGCACTGCTGCATTACAACTATATCTACTGGTTCAGCAGCATGTGGCCGAGCCTCGGCAACCTGCTGGTGGCGGCGATCGGCGTGGCCCTGCCGCTGTATGCCATCCTGAAGTACAAATATGTGATCTGGCCCTCGCTTCTGATGCGCGAAATGGTGGTGCACAACATCCTTGACAGCTACTTTGCGGTGGAAAGGCAATAGGGAGCAGGTGGCAGTTTGCAGTGTGCGGATAACAATCATCCTGAAAAGCAGCTACAGCCCAAACCCACCACTGAGCGTAAGCACCGTGCCCGTGGTCTGGCGTGCGGTTTCGCCCGTAAGATACCAGATTGCGCCCGCGACTTCCTGCTGCGTGACGACATGCCCTGAGGGTACCTGCTCCGCGCCATATTCCGGCACGCCTTCCGCCGCCAGTTCCGTGATGCCGAGTGCGATGCAGTTGACCGTCACCTGGTCCGGAGCCAGTTCGCGTGCCAGGCTGCGGCTGTAGGAGGCGAGCGCCGTCTTGGCAGCGCCGTACAGCGCGACTGACTTGTAACTGCGCAGTGTGTCATTGCCAGCACTGAGGAAATTGACAATGCTGCCTCCCCCGACACGCAGGTAACGCTGGGTGGCCCGCACGGCATTGTGCACGGAAATCACGTTGTCATCGAACAAGCGTCGCAGGGTGGCATCGTCAGTGCCGGTGATCGTGCCTTCGGCGGCAGAGCCGGCGGCATTGATGAGGATGTCAATGCTGCCCTCCTCGACTGCTACTTTCTCAGCGATGGCGCAGATGGCGGCATAGTCGAGGGCATCACAGCGATGGGTCTGGAGAGGATAACCGGCGGCCTGCATTTCATCGCAGAAGGCGGCAGCGCTGTCCCCGTCATTTCTGAAAACGGCGTGCACGCG
>JAHEFU010000208.1 GCA_024645305.1 Planctomycetales bacterium | reverse complement strand
TCAACCACCCGCAGGGTGCAGGTGTAACTGCCAACGTGGTCATACTTGTGGATGGGTGTCGGCCCCAGCTCGAAGGGCTCATAGTACACCGGGTCCTCGAAGGCCCATTGGTAGCTGACGATGCTGCCATCGAGGTCCGTGCTCGCGCTGGCATCGAAACCCGTCGTGAAGTAATACTGTCCGCTGTCCTGGTCCACCGTGAAGCTGGCGGTCGGGGCGAAGTTCCCCCCGAGGCGCAGCTGGCTCAGCTCAAAGCTGCCCGTTCCCGTCAGCAGGACGCAGAAGTAGATGATGTCCGATCCGGAAAAGTAGCCGTCCAGGGAGCCGAAGTCTAAACTGTCCTCTGCATTGCCAGGCAGCCACTTCCAGCGCCCGCTGCCGTAGTCGCTGGCGGCGACATAGTAGTTGCCGTTGTCAGGTTTCGTGACCCAGCTCAGGTCCAGCTGCGCACTGCGGTCATAGCCCGGCAGGTGGTAGCCGTAGATCCCCCAGCTGAGTTCAAAGGTCGGCGGCAGCGCGCCGGGGTTCCAGTCCGGAGCCATGATCAGGCTGTCCCCGAGGGGGATGGCGTTTTCCTTGTACGCCGGATTGGCCAGCTCGGAGCCCTTGCGGAAGTAGTCCGCGGGGCCGGCACTGGAAATCCGCGGGATCTCCGGCAGTTCATCCAGCGCCGGCAGGGCAGCCGTGAGCTGCGGCAGATCCAGCATGGACTGGCCCGCCGGGGCACTGCTGCCGGGGGGATCTGCGGGGCTATCTGCACTGCGGCCGGAACAGGCCGCTGCGGCAAGCATCAGGAAAACAAGAACGACAGCTAAACAGGGTTTCATCACGCGATCCTCAGCAGGCAAATACACCTGGGTATCCAGACCATATCATTCTATCCGGGCTGCACGCAAATGTGTGCTGGCCCCCCGGAATTGCCGACACAGCGGGTATTGCTGGTGCTGCGCTCCTGCACGACAGTGAGTCAATTGCCTGATTGTAGTCGCAGTATCTCTACCGGCCCGGATCAGATGACGGGCAGCACCTCGAGCATGTAGTCCTGCGGCTCCTTCGGGTTGGAATTCGAATACACATAGCACTCGACGTAATATGTCCCGGCGCCACTGAAGGTGTACTCGATGCTTTCGTTGTCAGTCACCGATGTGGAGGAATCCAGCTGGGTCGTGCCGTCCGTGTCGAACAGCTTCATGTCCAGGTCGGACAGGGCATCCGTGAAGTACATGTTGATCTCGTATGTTCCGGCGCCAGGCACGACAAGCTTGTACCAGTCATCCTCGTCGCCGTCCAGCACACCGCCGGGCCCGAGGTTGCCGAACCAGCCGCTGAAGTCCACGGAAGGCAGGATGTTGCCGGTTGAATAGTCGTCATTGTCCTCGGTTTCGCTGTAGGTCAGGCTTACGTCGATCGTCACGAAGCCGGTCGCATTCGCGCCGTACTCATCACTGACGCGGACTGTGGCCTGGAAACTTCCCTGGCTGAAGTAGGTATGGTCAATCGTCGGGTCCGGCCCGCTGTCGTCGTATGTCCCGTTGCCATCGAAGTCCCACTCGAACAGGGTCAGGTTGTGACCGTCCGGGTCACTGCTGCCACTGGCATCAAAGCTCACGAGCAAGGGCGCGCTGCCGGATAGCGGGTCGGCGGTCAGCACCACGGTCGGTGGGGCGTTGATGGAGTTGATCTGCACGGTGCCCACGGCCTGGCCGCCCTGGTCATCCGTTATGCGGACCTTGCTGTCAACCAGACCCGAAGCCTCCATGTCGGCCGTCAGGAAGGGTGTCGTATCGGTATCGAACTCATAGCTTCCGTTGCCATCCACGTCCCACTCGTACTTGGTGATCGTGCCGTCCGGGTCAAAGCTGCCGCTGGCGTCATAGTCCACGCTGAAGGGCGTGTTGCCGCTGAGCGGACTGGCCGCCAGGCTGACGACGGGCAGCTGGTTGATGCTGCCGTTCACGGTGTAGTCAGCCGGCCCGCGGTCGGTGGCGCTGGTCCAGATGAAGATGCGCAGGTAGTAGGTCCCGGGGGCCGGGATGCTGTAGCTGATGCTTTCGTTGTCAGAGGTACTGCCGGAACTGGCAACGGAAGTGCTGAGGTCGCTCTCATGGTAGAGCCGGATGTCAATGTCCGCCTCGGCATCGATGAACAGGACGTCCAGCTGGACTTCCACCGGGGCGTCCGCCGTGAAGCTCAGCCAGTCCTCCTCACTGCCGTCGTAGCCGCCCTCGCCGAGGTTGCCCCGCCAGTCCGCGAACTGCCCGGCATAGTTTGCATAGCCCCCGAGGAAATCGGAGGTGTCGAAGGTATCGTTGGCTTCAGTCTCGTGGTAGTCCAGGGGATTGCCGTACACGATGCTGATCGTCTCGGTGGAGGTCCGGTCACCGCTGTCCGTCACCCGCAGCGCTACATCATGGCTGCCCTGGGTGAAGCTGTGGCTCGCCAGTGGGCTGGCACCGTTGTCCAGGTCAAAGTTCCCGTCATTGTCCCAGTCGAATTCATACTTCACAATGTCATTGTCAGGGTCCGTCGACTGGGATCCATCGAAGCTGAACAGGCCATCGGCCGTCTTGAACCAGTAGTCCACATTCAGATCGGCTACCGGCGGTGAACCCGCGCCGACCTCGCTGACCTCAATCAGCAGGTTGTCAGTCCCCGTACTGCCCTGGTTGTCGGTGACGCGCAGCTTCACGTCGTAGCTGCCGGGATCGTTGATCACGGTCGGGACGTTGTCAACGGCACCAGTGTCCGTCTCGTAGCTGCCGTTCCCGTCCAGGTCCCATTCATACCGGACGATGCTGCCGTCGGGGTCACTGCTGCCCGTGCCGTTTAAGTTCACCTGCAGGGGCGCGCTGCCCGTGGTCTTATCAGCTCCCAGCACAGCCGTCGGCGCTTCATTGTTGTCAACCGGTGTCACGCTGATGACATTCTCTGTGATGCCCGTGCCACCCTCGTTGTCGGTCACGCGCAGGCGCACGAGGTAGTTGCCGGTCTGGGTGTACTCATGGCTGGCCTGGCTCGTGGCGGATGGTGCACCGAAGCTGCCGTCGCCCAGCAGGTCCCATTCCCAGGAAACGATGTCACCGTCCACATCCGAGCTGGCGGATCCGTCAAAGTTCACTGTCAGCGGGACCTCCCCGCTGCTCACATCCGGGATGAAGCTCGCGCCGGGCAGCAGGTTGTCACCCAGCCGCATCTGGGCCAGGCTGTAGTCGCCCTGGCCGGTCAGCAACACGGTGAAGTAGATGTCATCCGTGTCCGAGAAGTAGCTGGCCAGGGGGCCGAAGTCAATCGCCGAATTGCCAGCTGGTCCAAGGAACCATTTCCAGCGGCCCGTGGAGTAGTCGGACACGCCGATGTAGAGGTTGCCGACAGGCTGGATCACGCTGTTCCACCACAGCTGCAGTGTCCCCGGCTCGCTGTAGCCAGGCAGGTTGAAGCCGTAGATCGCCCAGGCCAGGTCGCTGGTCGGCGGCACTGCCTCGCGCACCCAGTCAGGGCTCATCACCAGGTTCGTGCCGTCCTCATTGCAGTTGGACTTGAAACCTGCATCCGCGATTTCCGAACCGAAACGCAGGGTCGGCTCGAGGTCGCTGGTGCCGCGCGGCATCTCCGCCAGCTCATCCAGGCCGGGTACTCCATCAAGGAACACCGTGCTCTCCGGGGCCGGCTGGGCATGCTCGATGCCATACTCCAGCACCGGCTGCTCCTGGTTGAATTCGTATTTCTCGCGCTTGAACAGCATCTGGTCGCCTGTGGAGCCGCCGCCACCGCAGGCCGGGGCCAGAATCATCACGGCCAGCAGGACCGGATAGATGTTGAATCTCATGAGGAAATCCTTGGATGTATACAGGGAATGTGGAACAGCTGTCTAATTTTACCGGAAGGCAGGCCAGGGATTGGTTTCAGGGGCATATCGGCCCGCGTGGTTTGACCGGAAATTGAACTACATCGCACTTTATGGAAGAATTCTATGTCCGGCGGATCCATTTACCCCGGCACCTGGTTGTGAGCATGAACAAATTCCAATTTGCACTGTTACTCGTCCTGCTGCTTTGTGGCTGTGCCGGCGGCGGTTCACCGCAGCTGGACAGCGGGACCCAGCAGTCCGTGTTCCAGGACGGAAGCGGGACGGGCCTGCTCTCCGCTGACCCCGGGCAGCAGCTGCTGCCGGGCGATCCGGCCAACCTCGCCGGACTGCGCAATGTGCCTGATCCCACGGCGGAGCAGCCCCTGCCGCGCCGCGTGGCCCGGGCCGGGCAGGATTTCGCCTCCAACCGCTTCGTGGTGGTCTGGGAGAACCAGCCTGACCCGGCGGCCCGGCAGCCCTACATGGGTGGTGGAGCGGCGGCGGACCTCAGGCGGGCGCAGGACAACCATCCCCTGGTGGACCATCCCTTCTACCGGCGGGTCAGCCACAACTTCGGGCAGCACTACGGACTGCAGGAGTTCGGCCGGGTCTTCTTCAGGGAAGTGAACTTCACGGCCTACGAGCTCAGCGACATCAGTGAGGTTGGAGATCTGGACGCAATCATGCGCCAGGTGCTGGCGGAAAACCGCGGACTGGTGCGCGAAGTGACCTATGACTTCTACGTTTCCATCAGGCAGACCGTGCAGACCGAGCCGGTGCCGATCAGCGACGAAATGATTGACGAAGTGCTGCGGGATTACCCCGCCGCTCCCCAGGGCCATATTGCAGGTCCCGGGCGCAGTACCAGTGCCCCGCCCAATGACCCGATGCATCTTAACCTGAGTGGCAGCGACGGCGGAACCTGGTCCAACTGGCGCATGGGAACAATTGACGGACAGGCCTGGGACAGCACGCTGGGCAGCCCTGACGTGGTGCTGGCAGTGGTGGACACCGGTGTGCGCTACACGCATGAGGACCTGGCTGACAACGTCATCGAGCCGGCGGCGACATATCCCTACAATGAGCCGGGCATCCTGACGGACGTGATCAACAAGGACAATGACCCGATTGACGACCATGGCCACGGCA
>JAHEFU010000029.1:12399-17932 GCA_024645305.1 Planctomycetales bacterium | reverse complement strand
ATCTCACGAGCACCGTGCTGTTCCCCGGGGACGAGGGCTTCGTGCTGCCTCTGGCGAGCAGCCGTACGGGGAATGCTGGTGAATACATGGCCGCCGGCATCAGCTCGTTGGGTGTTCTGATTGTCAACACAATGCAGAAGGGTCTGACCAGCGCTACCCAGACGGCGGTCGTGGAGAACGTGGGGATGGTGGCGATGGAATACAGCCCGGTCTCGGACACGGTCCTGCTGGTCTACACGGTGGCAGGCAGCACCGGCCTCAACTTCCAGCTGTGGGACGGTGCCAGCTGGGGCGGTGATTCGGTACTCGTGCCCGCAGGCAATGAGATCCTGCGGGTTGACACCGCAGTCCGCACTGACGGCGAATTCGGCCTCGTATATGCCGATGACTCTGACACGCTGACATTTCTCGAAACCGCATCCAATGTCTGGCAGGCCGGCACGGTGATCTATTCCGGTGCCCTGACCTTGATCACCTCGTTCGTCGGACTGGACTACAATGCCAGTGACCAGGCTGCGGTGGCTGTCAACCGCGAGGGCAGCGGGGTCTGGCTGGGAACGATTCCCGACGGCGGCAGCGTGAGCTGGGATGAGGTTGACACCCTGTCAGGCGCTAATGCCTACAGCCTCAATGTCACGCATGACAGCGCTGGCAACCCCGTACTCGTATACCTGCGCAGCACGGCGGCATTCTCCGATGCCGATGTGTACATCAACGAGAAGGTCAACGGCAACTGGTTTCCGATGCAGTCCGCCTCCGTTGTCAACCTGCTGGGCATCCCGCTCGGAGTGACGCGGGACAGCCTCGGCAACATAATTGTCTGCGGTGCGGACAAGTCCTCGGTACCGAAGGGGATCTGCGTGATCTATTATGACTAGGATGCTCTCGGGCCGAAACAACACATGAGGATTGCCGGAATAGACCCGGGCTACCACCGCTGCGGCTGGGCCGTGCTGGAAATCACGCCAAGGGGCGGGCTGCTGCACGGCTCGGGCACGATCGTCTCGGATGCAGGCGAGGACATGGCCCGGCGCCTGCACAGCATCGCCGCCGGGATTGACCAGCTGATCAGCCTGTGGCAACCTGATGTGATGGCAGTGGAGGAACTGTTCTTCGTGAAGAACGTCAAGACTGGCATAGGTGTGGCCCAGGCCCGCGGTGTCATACTGCAACGCGCCGCAGCCGCCGGGATCGCCGTCGCGGAATACCCCCCGAGCATGATCAAGAAACAGCTCACCGGCAGCGGCAATGCCGACAAGAAGCAGGTGGAGTACATGGTGCGGCGGATGTTCGAGCTGCCGGAGGACAACCAGCTGGATGATGAACTGGATGCGATTTCCGTGGCCGTCTGCCAGGCGATGCGCAGCGGCATCCCGGAGGCCATGCAGTGACCGCCTCCCTGCAGGGCAGCATCGTTGACATTCCCGCCGAGGGCATCGTCCACCTCAGCTGCGGTCCCGTTACCCTGGAACTGTATATGCCGAGCTCCCAGGCTGCGCGCCTGCATGCCGGGGAGTCGCTGCGGCTGTACACGTATTTCCACTTCAGCAGCAGCGCCGACATGCTGCGGCTGTACGCCTTCAACCGGACGGATGAACGGGACATGTTCCAGCTCCTGCTGGGGGGCAGCGGGGTCGGGCCGCGTGTGGCGCTGAGCCTGCTGGACCTCGGCTTCGGCAACCTCGCGCGGGCGGTGATGGACGGTGATGAGCGGACCCTGACTGCCGCGAGTGGTGTTGGCAAGAAGCTGGCCCAGAAGATCAGCGTCGAGCTGGCGGACAAGGTTGCCAAGCGCTTCGGCCAGCTACCCGAGGCCAGCACCGGCCGGGCGGCAGCGGACAGCGAATCCGAGCAGGCCATTGAAGCGATCTGCGCCCTGGGCTTCACGCGGGCCCAGGCGGAGGACAGCCTCTCCGGCGTGCTGGAAGACGGCACGGCTGAAACGGCAGTGCTCGTACGCAGGATGCTGGCCTGGTTGTCAAGGAACTAAGGAGAAACATCCCATGCGCTGCCTGCACTGCCAAGCTGACAACCCCGAGGATGCCATGTTCTGCGGCGAATGCGGGCACAAGCTCGGTGCCGCGCTGCCTCCCGACCAGCCCCCGCTTCCCCCACCCGCGCCGCCGGCTCCACAGCAGATTCCCGCTGTTGCGAGCGACAGCCATGCTGCCCCGGCTGTCCCACCAAGCATTCCCTCGCAGGGTGGCTATGCGCAGGTCGCCAACACCAGCGGAACGGGCCCGCAGGCGATCCTGCCCGATGCGGCCAATGGCTGGACCTTCGCCGGCTGCATTCCCTTCGGGATCTACGCCTTCAGCCACAACCTGCCGGGCTGGGGTGCCATGAGCTGCATCGGAACATTGATCTGGCCGCTGCACTGGGTCTATTTCTTCGTGATCGGGGCCAGCGGCAGGCAGATGGCCTGGAAGAACAAGTGCTTTGACAGTCTCGAGCAGTACGGCAATTCGATGAATGTCTGGAACCTCTCGGGACTGGGCTGCTTCGTGATCTGCATCATCTACTGGATCGTGACGGGTTTCATTGCCGCGATGGATCCTTCTGCCAGCGTAAACAATATATTCAATGAGATCCGCTAATTGAGACACGCGCGGTTTTACACCGCGGGCCGCCATGGCGATATTGAATAATATAATGGCCCGGCCAGTCCTGATGGACTGGACAGAGGACTGAATCCATGGCAATCAGCACAAATGCGAAGCAAACCGGCCGGAGTTCCTTCGGGCGGACCGTGAGCTATGTCAATACGGCCACCTGGCTTCTGGTGCTGGCCAGCCTGCTGCTGGTGCTTAGCGGCCTGCTGAAGTTCCGCAGCGCCTACTTCGCCGTGCGTGAGGACATGAAGACCCTGATCGAAGTGGATGTGATTGACAGCCAGGCCACGCGGATCTTCGCGCGCGACTACGACCCACAAACTGACGAGGGCACCCTGCTGGCAACGGTTGCCGAGGAAAACCGCAAGGATGTGGATTTCTATGAGCTGCCGCCGGAGCTGGTGGCCTGCCTGCTGTCCACGGAGGACCACCGCTTCTTCCGCCATCGGGGGGTGGACATCCTCGGCACCGGACGCGCCATCGCCCGCGGCGTGATCAACAACAGCGACATCCGCGGGACGTCCACCATCACACAGCAGCTGGCGCGCAACGTGTACCTTGCCAACATCAAGAGCGAGAAGACGATGAACCGCAAGGCCCAGGAGGCGATCCTCGCCCTGGAGCTGGAGCAGCAGCTCACCAAGCAGGAGATCATCGAGCGTTACCTGAACCACGTGTACCTCGGCAACCACTCCTACGGCGTGAAGGCCGCCGCCGAGAATTACTTCAACAAGGACCTGGACCAGCTCAGCCTGGCCGAATGCGCCATGCTGGCCGGCCTGCCCCAGCAGCCCAGCGCCTACAACCCGGCGGACCCGGAAAAGCAGAAGCGCGCCAAGGAGCGCCGCGACCAGGTGCTGAGCCTGCTGGACTCACGCCTGGATGAGGGCTTCATCGAGGAACTGCAGGCCACCGACGCGCAGATGTTCGACGGCCTGGAGCTCAGCCATGAAGATCTGCAAAATGCCATCAAGGACCCGATCCTCGTCAGCGTGAAGCGCAGCTCCAGCGACATGCTGTTCCCGTACTTCACGACCTACGTCGTTGACAACGTGCTGGAGGAACGCTACAGCCGGGAGAACGTGCGACGCGAGGGCATGACGGTTGTCACCACGATCGACCCGCTGCTGCAGCAGTGGGCCGAGGAGATCGTCAGGGAGAAGATCGACAGCAAGCGCAAGAGCCAGCGGGTCAGCCAAGCCGTGCTGATGCTGCTGGACGCGAAGACCGGTGAGGTGCTGGCCAACGTGGGCGGCTATGAATGGGGGCAGCCCAACAACCAGGGACAGCCGGACAGCTTCAACCGCGGTTTCCTGATGCGCCGCCAGGTGGGCTCATCCTTCAAGCCCTACACCTACTCCACGGCCTACGAGCAGGGTATCAGTCCCAGCGCCCTGATCTGGGACGGTCCCAATGAAGTTGTCAGCGCCCGCCTGCACAAGGACTGGCCGAAGAACTCCGACCACACCTACCGGGGCTGGATCAGCGTGGCTTCCGCCCTGCAGTACTCCCGTAACGCGGCGGCGGTGGACCTGATCACCAACTTCTGCGGCGAGCAGTCCGTGATCAACACCTGCCGTAAGCTGGGTATCGAAGCCGAGCTGGAGCCCGTGCCGGCCCTGACCCTCGGAGTGCATGACATCAAGCCGATTGAGCAGGCCGAGGCCTACACCGTGTTCCCCAACATGGGACGGCATGTCACACACGAGGTGATCCGCCAGGTCTACAACCAGAACGGGTTCCGCATCGAGGACAACACCAGCCCCGGTGCCATCGAGCGGCGCAGCAATGAAGCCCTGACCCAGAACACCGGCTGGATGATGGTGCAGAACATGCGCCGGGTCGTCGAGGCGGGCACGGGAACGCGCGCCAGGCTCAAGTCCTTCGAAGTGGGCGGCAAGACAGGTACCTGTGACGACTTCCGCGATGCCTGGTTCGTGGGCTACACACCCGAACTGGTCTGCGCTGTCTGGGTTGGCAATGACGACCACGCCGTTGAGATGATACGGATGTTCGGCGGCAGCCTGCCGGCGGAAATCTGGCACGACTTCATGGTCAAGGTACTGACCCCGACGGAGGAGGAGCTCGACGAGAACGGCCTGATCATCCAGCAGGCCTACACCCCGCGCTACACGCAAAAGGAATTCAGCAAGCCGGAGGGTGCCACATTCAACGGCTTCAGCGGGCTGTCCTATGGCACCGAACTGATCAAGACGGAAGAGGGCGAGTGGATCGACGAGGAGAAGCAGAAGGAGCTGGAGCAGCAGATCCTGCAGGAGAACAACGCCCTGCCCGATGAGTTCTATATCCCGTGGGAGCCCGGACAGGAACTGGGCGGAAGCATCTTCTAGCACTCAACAGTTCGAAAACCGTGAAACTATTACAACCGCCAAGCGGTATACACAGGGTGAAAACCGTCCAGATCACCTGCCCCTTCTGCGAGGAATGCACCCCGGCCAGTGCCAATGTCTGCCGCAAGTGCGGCTTCCCCTTCAGCTGTGACATTTCCGAATTCGGCGAGAGCACGGGACGCAAGGTCATGGGCCAGACCTGGAAGGTGCTGCTGCTGATTGCGGTGGTGGCCTTCGCCCTGACGGGCGGCGCTTTCTTCAACACCAGCATCGAAAGCTACCACGGCCTGACCGGTACGCTGATCGGCCGGCTGGTCGCTGACAACGACAGCGGAATCCCGGTCAGTGGACCTGACAACTTCGTATACCGCACGGAAATGGCCCTGGCGCTGCTGGAGAGCCGGGCACCGCATTACTACTTCCGCATGCAGGAATACGTGACGGGCATCGACTACTACACTGACTCCTCACTGCAGGTCGGCGACAGGTCCATCCCGCTGGACGGCATCGGCGCATTGTCAACGCCCTCCTCCGGACATGTGCTGGTGTTGCCAAACACCGTCTACAACT
>JAHEFU010000029.1:0-12389 GCA_024645305.1 Planctomycetales bacterium | reverse complement strand
CAGCTACTACGACCGCGATGTGTTCATTTACGCCGGGGTGCTTGTGCATGAGCTGCGCCACATCGAGCTGCATGCCTTCAACCAGGCGCCGGGTGGCTGGGAGGAAGAGGAGCTGTGCGAGCAGGCCGCCTACAGCGCCATCAAGCAGATGGATGCACCGGGCGGGGTCAAGGCCAACTACGAGATGTACCTGATCAACCCGCAGGCCAACCGCTACCAGCACTGGTACAAGTGGTACGAGAACTTCGACTAGGCCGTCCTATTCGTCAGTAGCAGGAGCATCATCCTGCACTGCAGCATCGCTGCCACCGAGCATCGCGGCGAACTGCATTTTCTGCAGCACCTGGTCGCAGGCCTCACGCTGTCCCTCGTCCAGTGACTCCCCGGAAATCGTCTGGAAGAAGAACAGGTCCTTGTCCGTGAAGAACACCCAGCCCTCGACATGGACCTGGCTGCCCTTCTCGCGGGGCTCCTTCAGCCGCTCGGGGAAGTAGCCGGGCAGGCGCGGCTTGGTGCTGGTTGTTTCGTAGATGAGTATCTGGTGCACAGCCAGCCGGCCATCCACCTGCCAGTCCTCATAGAGCGGATCACCCACGGGCCGCAGGTCGAAGTAGCGCTCCAGACCCTCCATTTGCATTACGCCCAGCCAGTCGTAGAGTGCGCTGATCGGTTCCTTGTGCAGCAGGCTGGCCATCCCGCGGATGCGCTTGCCCTGCATGATCCAGCCATCGCCCTCGAGCAGGAAGGGGAATTCGGCGTTGTCAATGAAGGGGCCGACCGAAAGGTAGCGGGCGTCGTACTGGAAGCGCACATCGAGGTTCGGGTTGCTGCCCTTCTGCATGCGGGGCGGCCCGCTCACTCCACCCTTGCCGCCGGAACCGGGCTGCGGTGCCAGCATGACCCAGGCCAGGGCGATTAGCAGCAGGCCAGCCAGGACCGCGGCAAGCAGCTTGAGGCGGCGGCTGCCCATCAGCTGTCCCCTCCGGAGAGTTCCTCCAGCTCGGGATGGCGGCGCAGCACGGCTCCGAGGATGCCGTTAACGAAGCGGCTGGCCTCATGCTCGCCATAGATCTTCACCAGTTCCAGCGCTTCATTGATCACGATGCGGTACTCCGTGCCGATGTACATCATCTCGGCATAGGCCAGCTGCAGGATGATCTTCTCCGGCAGGCCGATGCGGTCGTAGCTCCAGTCCGTCGGATAGCGCGACAGTTCCGCGTCGATATGGGTTTCGTTGTGCTTGACCGTTTCCACGAGTTCACTGATGAACTGGGCGGTGACCCCACCAATGGCCCCATGGACGTAGCCTTCCTCGTCTGGATCCTCATTGTAGAGATCAGACACCTCAGGATCGCTGATTGTTCTTTCGAGCACACTGGCGGCATCCTGGCCGGGATGCTGGCTCAGTTCAAACAACAGCTCGAAGGCCTTGCGCCGCGCGCGGCGGCGTCCCGCATCAGCTCCGGGCATGCTTGCACTCCAGGGGTTTCAATGTACTCATTTGCCGCCGAAGTTATATAGTCCGCCTTGATTATCGTCAATCCATCCAGGCGGAATACCTGGATGCCGATGGGGAACTGGGCGGTTCCGTCCACCTGCCGGACAGGTTGTGCAAGGAGGCATGCAGTGGATATCAGCAGTGCAATTGACATGGCCAAGGGGTTCGCCAACCGCAATGTCGAAATGGCAAAGCTGTCGGCAACGATCTCCAAAGTCAAGAAGCACCAGGACCTCCAGAAGAGCGTGGTGATGCAGTTACTGGCAAGTCTGCCCGGTGTCAATCCGGAAGGCGTCGGTGACAACATCGACATCCGCGCCTGAGGTCCGTATCCGGTGGACGGGGTCATGCTCCGTCCGCCTGTCTGCTCTGACTGTTAACCCGCGCCCCCAGCCAGCCAGTCCGTTGCCTCGCGCAGGACGGCGGCTTCATTGAGGCTGAGCACTTCACGGTCGCGCATCAGCAGGCGGCCATTGACAATCGTGTGCTTCACATCCGCCGCCTGCGAGGAGTAGGCCAGGTAGCTGTAGATCGCGGACTCATGCGTGTAGCGCGGGGTAGTGTGCGGCGTTGCCAGGTTGATCACGCAGATGTCCGCCAGGCGGCCCCCTTCCAGTACGCCGATGCGTTTGTCACCGAGGGCAGCAGCCCCGCCGCTAGTTGCCAGCCTGACCGCCTGCTGGGCCGGCAGCGCCTCGGCATCCAGCAGGATGCCCTTCGGCAGCAGGGATGCCAGGTGCAGCTCCTCCCACATGTCGAGGTTGTTGTTGCTGGCAGCGCCATCCGTCCCGAGCCCCACGTTGACACCGGCCTCCAGCATGGCAACCGTCGGGGCCACGCCGCTGGCCAGCTTGAGGTTGCTCGTGGGGCAGTGACAGGCAGCGCAGCCATGTGTTGCCATCAGTGCCATGTCAGGTTGCTCGACCCAGACACAGTGCGCCCCCAGTGTACGTGGTCCGAGCACCCCGATCCGGGCCAGGCCGGCGGCCGGGCTTTCACCATTCTGCAACCATTCAGTGATTCCCTGCTCGGCTCTGGTCTCTGACAGGTGGATGTGGAACAGCAGGCCATGCTCACGTGACAGGCCGTGCAGCGTTGTCAGGATCTCCGGCGTGCAGGTGTAGGGCGCATGGCAGGTCACGCTCGGCTCCACCAGCGGATGCCCCCTGTATTCCGTGATGAGCTCCCTGGTGAGCTGCAGGCCGTCCTGCCAGCTGGGAGCGCTCGGCGTGGGGAACTGGATCACACCCTCGCCGATGAAGCCGCGCATCCCGCTGTCAGCCACCGCGCTGGCCACGCTGGCGGCGAACAGGTACATGTCATTCACGCAGCTCACGCCGCTCTTGATGCTTTCGAGGCAGGCCAGGCGTGTGGCGTGGTAACAGAAATCAGGCGAGAGGTGCTCCCCTTCCGCCGGCCAGATGTGGTCATTGAGCCAGCTCATCAGCGGCAGGTCATCCGCCAGGCCGCGGAAGTATGTCATCGGCAGGTGCGTATGCGCATTGATCAGGCCCGGCAGGACAGCGCAGTCCCGGCAGTCGAGGACTTCCGTGAAGCCGCTGGCCGGCGGGCACTCACTCATCGGCCCGACAGATGTGATCAATGCACCCTCAGTCGCCACATAGCCGCTGGCGTACTGGCGCAGTGCTCCGTCCATGCTGAGCACGTACGCATTCGTCAGCAGCAGTTTGCCATTCTGATTTGCCATAAGCGCATTGTAGCAGTTCAGCGCCGCTGCCCGGGAACTGGGTTAGACTGGAATTTCTGGACGCACTTAAACAGAGTCTGGCAAGCCGGGATCCCGTCCCCCTGGATCCGCTGCATGCACATGGACAATTCGCGCTGGCGCAGTCCACACGGCAACCGGGACTGCAACAGTTCCGGCTGGACCATATCGGGGAAATCGCCTGGCATCCACCGCTCAGCCCGCGGGGATCCGCCCTGGTGCTGGGTGATCCCCTTTGTGCACGGGATGACCGGGAAGTGCTGCTGCGGGCCTTCCTGCAGGAGCAACCGCGGGCGGCCTTCTTCCAGCTGGATTCAGGGACAGCCAGCATCCTGCGCCAGATGGGTTTCCACTCCACGCCGATGGGTCATGAAAGCTGGATCAACCTGCAGCAGTGGCAACTGGCAGGCCAGTCGCGCAAATACCTGCGCAATGTGCTCAGCCGGGCCCGGCGGCAGGGGGTGAGCCTGCAGGAGTGGCCGGACTACCGTGTGCGGCTGGCTGAGCTGCAGGCCATTAGCGAGCGCTGGCTCAATCTGCGGAGGCGCAAGGGCAGTGAGCTGCACTTCCTGGCCCGGCCGCTGGATTCCTGCCACGACGCTGCCACGCGCTGCTTCGTGGCCCGGCGCGCTGGCCAGGCGATCGCTTTCGTGATGTTCGACCCGCTATACCGGGATGGGCAGGTGACCGGCTACGCTGCATCGCTTCTGCGCTCCACCGAACTGGGCAGCGCCGGCTGGCAGGACTTCATCGTACTCGGCGCGATGGAGCAGTTCCGCCGGAGCCAACTGGGCTGGCTGACACTGGGGCTGTCACCCTTCGCCCAGACGGACTGCCCCTCCCAGCTGGATACTGCGCCTGCCACCGGAATGGTATTCAGGCTGTGGAGCAAATATGGCAACTGGCTCTACAACTTCCGCGGGGTGAGTTTCCACAAGCATTTCTACCCCTCCCAGAAGCGGCCGGCATTCTTCTGCAGCCGCCATGCCCTGCCTCTGATGGAACTGCGGGACGCCCTGGCGGCGATGAATGTCAATCCGCTGAGCCGGCTCAACAGCTACCTGCGCCGGAAGCTCGACTCACTGACGGGCTGACGCCTCACCGAGATCCAGTTCGCGTGCCAGTTCGGCTATGTGACTGAGGATTTCGTCGCGCACATCGCGGTAGATCTGCAGCCGTTCGTCATCAGTGCCGACTGCGTTGTAGGGATCGAAGATGTACCAGATATGCCGGCCCACTTTCTCCGGTACCCGGCCCGTGTAATTGCGCGCCGTCTCACCGATGAGGATCACGTGGTCAAAGCTTGAGAGGTTCAGGTCGCCGATGTCCGTGCCCTCGAAGCCGCTGGCGTCAGCGCCGGATTCCTCGATCACCTGGACCGTCATGGGCTGGATGTCGTAGGTTGGCATCACCCCTGCGCTATGCCATTCATGCTGCGGATACAGCCTGCGCGCCAGCCGCTCCGCCATGGGGCTGCGGCAGGTGTTCCCGGTGCAGACGAACAGGAAGCGCATTGTTTAGTTATACACCAGCGGCGCCGGTACTGATTCACAGGAGCTCCTGCGGCGAAGAGCGGTACAGCCAGGGCACAGGCGGATTGCCTAGGCGGGCAGGTCGGACAGTAACTGCTCAACCAGGCCGCGGGATTGCAGGAGCTCAATGATCGCGTCCACGTCCAGCAATGCCAGGCTGTCACTGTCGTAACCTGTGTTTTCCAGCTTCAGCTTGGCCGGATCCGGAGGACTGAAGGTCTCGACCGTGAAATACTTGGCATGTTCGGTGGCGTGCAGGCCCTCCTCCGGTGTCATCAGGGCTTCGCTGAGCTTCTCGCCCGGCAGCAGGCCGATTTCGCGGATCTCGATGGAGGCGGGACTGTGTCCGAAACGCGGTGCGTAGATCCGGATCAGGGCCTCGGTGAGGTCAATGATGCGCATCACAGGCATCTTGAGGATGAATATCTCGCCTGAGCGCGCGGACAGTGAGGCCTGCAGGGCCAGCTCCACCGCCTCCGGGATGCTCATGAAGAAGCGTCGCATCTGCGGATGCGTGATTGTCACCGGACCGCCCCGGCGGATCTGCTCGATGAACATCGGGATCGCACTGCCGCGGCTGGCCAGCACGTTGCCGAAACGGATCACCCCGAAGCGCGTGCGCCTGTCGCCCTTGTACTGGCTGGCGGAGAGGATCATGCGCTCGGCCAGCAGCTTAGTGGCACCCATGGTGTTAGTGGGGCTGACGGCCTTGTCCGTGCTGATGCCGACGAGCAGCTCCATGTTGTAGTTGAGGGCGGCCTCCACGAGGTTCTGCGTGCCGAGTACATTGGTCTTGACAGCCTCAAAGGGGTTGTATTCACAGATTGCCACATGCTTGAGGGCAGCGGCGTGGAACACCACATCAACCCCCTCGCAGGCCCGCAGCAGGCGTTCGCGGTCGCGCACGTCGCCGATCAGGTAGCGCAGGTCGGGGCGTTCCCCCATATCCCGGCGCATGGCGTACTGGTTGTATTCATTGCGGCTGAAGACGCGGACCACCCGGGGTCCGTACTGCAGCACCTGGCTGACGATCTCCCGGCCGATGCTGCCCGTCCCGCCGGTGACGAGCACGGTGCGGTCACCCAGCGCCTCAGCGAGGCCCGGCACCGGATTGCCAGAATTGCCGGCCACTTTTCCAACGCGGTTTCCGTCCTCATGTTGCATCGCTGTCTAGTTTATCGGCAGGACTGCCTGATTCGGGCAGTCCGCAGTCCACGGAAATGCAGCTACCGTGCTACATTTAGGCCATCCTGGATTTCCATAATGAGGGGGGCTCTTAATGAAGACAGTGTTATTCGTTCTGCTTTCGATGAGTATTCTGCTGGCATCCTGTGCCAAGGGCGTTCCGGTGCCCGCCGACTTTCCCCTGAAGATCAGCCTGCCCGCCGGCTCCGAAATCACGAGCAATCCCGGCGGAGACATTGCGGAGAAGGCCGCCAAGGGCATGAACATGCACGTGGTCAATTTCACCTGCGGTGGCGGCAGTGAAAAGGTGAAGAAGCACATCGCCGCACAGCTCAAGGGCCATGGCTATGAGAAGATCGTGATCCCCGGCATGGGAAACATGGCAGGTGGCGAATCATTCTCCAAGGAAGGCTCGAACATGATGATCACCTTCAGCGCAGCCGGAGACAATGGCTACATGCTGATGACAATGGAGATGCCGGATTTCTCCGGCTTCCGGCCCTGAGGCCCGTGCCGGATGCGAAACTGGTGCATGCCGCAGCGCGTCTACTTCCACATGATTCATCGCCTGGCCATACTCAGCCTCTGCCTGCTTGCCTGTACTGCCTGCCCCCGGTCCGGCCCTGCTGCAGCCCCGCTGGCCTTTCCTTCCGGCTGGCCGGAGAGCGCCATGAGCGTGCCGGAGGGAATGGACAGCGCTGAACTGTTCGCCTCGCTGGGCTTTGACAGCGATGATGGGAGGACCGTAGCAGGCAAGGCGGGCGTGGGCGACTTCGACGGCGAACTGTGGGCAGTGGGCTTTGCCACGGATGACGGCTTCAGCAAGGTGCTGGAGCACTGGGAAGCACAACTGCGCAGTGCGGGTTACTTCATTGTCGAGAACGATGTGGAAAGTGCCAGCACCCGGGCCCTGGCGCGGCAGTATGTCAGCCCCGACAGGCGGATGATAATCGTGATCGTCAAGAGCGAGAGCCGCAGCAAGGAAAGCGGACGCACCCGGGGGGTGGTCAAGCTAAGCGTCTGCTCCGAGGACATTCCCCTGGACAGCCTGCTGCGCAAACTCTGACTGCAGCAACGGCTCCGGCAACTGGAAGTCCGCCGGCCGGACCTGGGCGCACCGGGAGACGGACTGCCGCAGCTCACGGCCCACCAGCTGCATTGCCAGCCGCGGCTCCAGTCCGCTGCCCGGACGCAGGAACTGCAGGTCTTCCTCACGGAGCAAATGGCCACCCGGCAGGTCACACGAGTAAAATGCACTGCGGCGGGCGATGCCTGCGATCTCTTCCTCGCTATCCAGCATGCCCTTGTGGCGGCGCCCCATGGCCTGTTCGATGGCGCGGATACCACGCACCAGCTCAACCAGTTCCTGCGCATCACATGAACCTGGAATATCCGGACCCGGGGCAGTCTTGTCCAGGCAGAAGTGCTTCTCGATCACACTGGCACCCATGCCGACCGCCGCCAGGCAGCAGTAATTGCCGATGCTGTGGTCGGAAAAGCCGATGTCGCAGCCAACCTCGTCCGAGATTGCCAGCATCGCCCGCAGGTTGACCTGGGGGTAAGGCGTGGGGTACTGCGTGGTGCACTGCAGCATCACCACATGTGGACAGCCGTGCTCCAGTGCCGTCTCATATGCCCGCCAGACCTCGTCCATGCTGCCCATGCCCGTGCTGATGTACATCGGCTTACGGTGGCTGGCCACTGCGGCGATGAAGGGCAGGTTCGTCAGGTCGCAACTGGCAATCTTGTAGGCGGGAACGCTCAGCTCTTGCAGCATGGCAAGCATGTCCATGTCGAAGGGTGTTGAGAGGAAGTCCAGATCCTGCTCGCGGCACAGCGCTGCCAACTTCGCATGTGCGGCCCGGCCCAGCTCATACTGCGAGAAGAAGCGGTGCTGGTCGGCTGCCAGATCCGGGTGGGCCAGCCCTGCAGCACTGAAGCTCTGGAACTTGATGGCATTGACACCGGATTGCGCAGCTCGCCGCACCATCTCGACGGCAACCTGCAGGTCGCCACCGTGGTTGATCCCGGCCTCGGCGATCACATACACCGGCCTGTAGTTGTCAACGAGCATGCTCCCTCCTCACAACTGGATTATATCGGCTCGCCGGGGGTTTGTGCCATGGAAGTTCGTAAATGTGGCCATTGCCAGCGAATCAGCGGGACAGGGAGGCTCCCGGCCCGGCCAACAGGCATGTGCTGTCCCATCGCCTGAAATGCAACAGACAGAGTACTTGCAGGGTAGAAAGGGGTGAAGCCGCAGACAGGGCCATGGGCCTTGTAGACCCGCAAGCGGCTGGGAGTGAACATGGAAGGCAAGACTGATAGCAACGGCACCATGGAAGATGCCTACAGGATCGTCCAGGAATTACGGGAGGATATAACGGAAATCTACCAGTACTACCATGGCGACCCGGTTCACCTGCAGAAGATCTTTGATAAATGGGTCATTGAAGAAGAGCCTGACGCTTAATCAGACGAATGAAATCTCAACAGGGCTGATTCCTGTCTGAATAGTTGAGAGTCCGCTCTCGTCGTATTCCAGTACTGTCCTTTCATATTTTGCCACTTGCATGTCGGCCCTCATCCGGGTTCGCTGAATCCCTGGACAGGCTGACCCTGCCATCCGGCGGATGGGCCCGGGCCGCAGGCAATATAATCTGGGCGGGAACAGTCCGCCCGGACCGTGGTCACATGTCTCGAGGTTGCATATGAACGTAATTACCCCAGTCAGGATCAGCCTGGCAGTCCTGCTGCTCCTGCTGCCGGCCCTGCCCGTAGAGGCCCAGCAGGACATGCTGCCCGGCGACTCCCAGTCCGTCGGGATGATCAAGGGCACGGATATGCAGAAAAGTGAATTCCGTGCCCGGGCCTACACACAGATGCTGGCGGCGGCGGTCAACGCCCATGCCTACTACCTGGAATACAACGAGTATCCGGAGGATTTCTACGCCCTGTACAACTCCGGAGCCTGGAACCTGGACCTGCTCAACATCTTCACCGGCGTGGAGGTTGACGCAGTGTTCTACGACCCGGAATCCGTTGGCAAGACCAACCTGCCCAGTACGGGACTGATGAGTGAAATGCGGCCGCTGGATACCACGCTGCAGATTCTGCCTCCCAGCGGCCCTTCGGACCCGGACAATCCCGTGATCCAGCCGCTGAACATGAGCTCCAGTCCCCTGCGGGTGGATCCCCAGGACGTCACCAGTCCGACACCCGGTGACGTGCTGTATTACTCCAATGGCAAGTTGCTGCAGCTGGTGATCTATGCCCCGGATGGCACCTATGTTGAGTACGTGCAGAACTCACCGGACCAGCGCTGGCTGAGCACAATGAGCGTGAGCGCGGCTGAGTATGAGTGGCCCTGGGACGTTTACGCCGCGCAGGTGCTGCTGTTCAGCGAGGAAATGCTGCCGCAGTACTACAGCCTCTACCGTTACATGTCCGACCAGGAGGACATTCCGCGGCACCGCCTGGCCACCTACAGCGCACAGCAGCGTATCGATATGGCCCTTGAGCTGGGGATCGTGATCTGGAACCCCTTCAGCAAGTCCCCGATCAAGGCCGGTGAAGTCCCGGTGCGCGGTGACTTCCTGATGGAAACCGGAGCCCCTCCCACTCCGCTGGTCATTACGCTCAACGGGGATCGGCTGTTCACCCTGGCTGACGCAGTGGATACTGTGGGCAGTGCGCCGGGCAGCAACAACCCGATCTACGGCGTGCCCGGCCAGGGCAGCAAGGATCGGGAGAAGCCCAGGCGCAAGTCCAAGCATGGCTCGTTCGGCTCCCGCTGAGGCGCGCCCTGTAAGATATTCCCCTGCCACAGCGGATACCAATTCGCGGGGAATTCTATGAGCGACAACCAAGCAACAGCACCAAAACCTGCCGGCAGCAAGACGCTGCAGGTCCTTGACGCCATCCGCAGCATTGAGCTGGAAGGCACGGACCGTGACATGATCGCACTCGGGATGTTCAAGGACCTGAGAATCCGCGACAGCATCGTTGAATTCACGCTGGTGATCCCAGCGGGATTCAATTTCGTGCCCGAGGAAATGGAGGAGGCGATCGCCGAGCGCTTCAACGAACTGGGCTGGGTCAGCGAAATGGCAATGGCCGTACGCGACGAGTCACAGACCACGGCCCAGGTCCCGCCGGGTGCCGGAGCTGCGCCTCCCGCAGCGGCAGCCCCGCCACAGCAGGCCGCGGAAGGACACCGGCCACTGAATGTCGGCGGTGAGGCCCCGGCTGCCGGCGAGAACCCGATCCCGGGAGTCAAGCATGTCATCGCAGTGGGCTCGGGCAAGGGTGGCGTCGGCAAGAGCACGGTCAGTGTCAACCTGGCGCTGGCGCTGTCGGACATCGGCTACAGGGTCGGCCTGCTGGACGTGGATGTCTACGGCCCCTCCATCCCGCTGATGCTGGGCGTGGACGGCCACCCACTCATCAATGCGCAGCAGAAACTCGTTCCCAATGAGAAGTTCAAGCTGAAGATCATGAGCATGGGCTTCCTGCTGAAGCCCAACCAGGCAGTGGTCTGGCGCGGCCCGATGGTACACGGCGTCGTCAAGCAGTTCCTGCAGGACGTGGACTGGGGTGAGCTGGACTTCCTGATCGTGGACCTGCCGCCGGGCACGGGTGACGCCCCGCTGTCCCTCACACAGTCCCTGCCGCTGACCGCCACGGTGCTGGTCACCACGCCGCAGGAGGTGGCCGCGAGTGTGGCCGCCAAGGCCATGACGATGTTCGAGCGCATGGGTATCCGCACGCTCGGTGTGATCGAGAACATGAGCTACTTCATCTGCCCGAGCTGCGAAACGCCGTCGGATATCTTCGATCGCGGCGGCGGTAAGCTTCTGGCCAGCGATGCCGGGGTGCCCTTCCTCGGGGAGATCCCCCTGGATGTACGCATGCGCAAGGGCGGGGATGTGGGTGAACCGCTGATGACGCAGTTCCCGGACAGTGAGCTGGCTGAACGCTTCCGCGAAATCGCGCGGCGCCTGGCGAGTGTGCTGGGGGCCAAGAGCGCCGTGCAGGACGCCTAGGCAGCTGCTACTTCTGCTTCTGCAGGTCCTGTTCCAGGCGGTCGGTGAGCTTTTCCTTGGTGAGGGCACCGATGAAGCGGTCCACCACGCGGCCGTTGCGGAAGAACAGGTAGGTCGGCAGCGAAAGCACGCCGTAGTGGTCCAGCGAATTGCGGGAACTGTCTGAATCCACCACCGCGAAGCTGACCACGCTGTCATACTGCTTGGCCAGTTCCTCCAGCACCGGGTACATCGTGCGTGAGGGCTTGGACCAGGGGGCGGTGAAGGCCACGAGTGCAGGCGTGCGGGTCTTCTGGATGAAGTCCGCAAGTGAGCGGTCGTTGAGTTCAGTCAGTTTCATGGAAAGAAGAACGTGCCCCCAAAATACCGTTGTACCATTCGCGAAGAGAACCTTCGCATAAGGGGGAAGCTCGCTGAGCGCTGGGGTTACAGCCTCTGGACTCTGCCTCCCAAGAGAGACTTACGGTTCGACGCAATACGGCCTTGTCGCATACCTCAGGGACACGTACAAACATTCTACCCGAGGAAACCACATCTTGAGCAAAGCCTCGATCCAGTCTGCAGCAGACCAGTATTCTCGCCGCTTATAAACCGTGGAGTTAGCCGTTTCAGCGGGATGCACATTCTAGAATTGAATCAGCACACCATGGAGGCATGGCAATGGCGCGCATCAAGGGACCCGACATCGACAAGCTGGACACGCGGCTCAAGCGGATCTTCGAGAAGCAGGCCGAGCATTACGGCCAGCCGCTGACAGGCCAGCTGCTGGCGGCGCATGCACCGGAGATCTTCAACGGCATGCGCGGGATGTTCGGTGCCCTGCACAAGAGCGGGCTGCTGGAGGCCTCCCTGCGCAACCTGCTGAACCGGCATGTGGCGCTGATCAACAAATGCCCCTATTGAGCGGACCTCAACGCTGCAGGTGGCAGCGCGCATGGCCTGAGCTACGAACAGCTCACCCAGCTTGACAACTGGCGGGGCAACAGCATCTACGACCACCGCCAGCAGCTGGCGCTGGAGTACGCCGAAGCAATGACCTATACGGACCAGGATGTCAGCGACGAACTGTTCTCGCGGATCTGCGGGGAGTTCAACGTGCCGGAAATCGTGGAACTGACGATGACAATCGCCTGGGAGAATGCCTCGGCAAAGTTCAACCACGCCTTCCTGATCGAGTCGCTGGGAACGTGGAAGGAGTAGGAGGCCAGGCTCCACAGCCTGACAGCAGGAGGTCATTCCCGCGCAGCAGGAATGACAATAGACGACAAGCGACATGAATCAATTTGACAGAAGGCCGTTTACGGCCGTAAACATGCCATGGCCGTAAACATGCCATGGCCGTAAACATGCCATGGGCGTAAACGCCCGGCTACCTGTGTATCACGCATGAACAACTGTATCCT
>JAHEFU010000207.1 GCA_024645305.1 Planctomycetales bacterium | reverse complement strand
AACCTGTAGACAGGATGGAGTTTGGAGGCCAGGCAGTTCTGCCTGGCATTGAATACCGGAGGTGCGGCAAAAGTCGCACAATCCCGGCAAGAAGTAGGGAGGCGGTAATACCGCTTCCGTGATGAGGATTTACTCCATCCTTACTTCTCAGCGGCAACCGTACCAGGGATATGACTATTCGAACTGCGTTGCAATAAGAAAGCAGAAACCCCGGTGCTTCTCCACCCTCGCGGAGAAAAACTACCGGGGTCCTGGCTTACGAGTAATCATTGCTGCTGCCCCTCCGGATCCATACTCCCGGAAGCCAGCCATTCGCTGATTGATCTCTGAAGTGTGGTTACAGTCTGCGAGCTCCTGCAACCACGACTATTCAGACTGCATCCGGTAACGCTTTGTTCCCGAAATCTGCGGGAATTCCCATGCCGGCAGTCTGCCTGGAATCCTCTCAGACGCTGTTGTCTCCACCGCCGGAACCATCATCGTCGCCGGAGTCATCATCTACATCATCATCGTCGCCGGAGTCATCATCTCCCTCGGAGTCGTCATCGTCATCACCGCCACCCATGTGGTCATCGCCCTCACCCTTGTCGCGGACTCCTGTGGTCTTGACTTCAAAGGCTGTCCATTCATCTCCGTTGAACATACCGCGGATGAGCACGTTCGTCCCTTCGGCGAACAGGGACATGTCAGGGTTGCGGTCCCCATGGTCCTTGAAGCGTGTAGCATCTGTAATGTTGAACAGCACACCGTTCACGACTAATTCCGTCTCACTGATACTCTCGATCGGTCCCTTGAGCACCCCACCACGCAGGCTGTGGTCACGGCCATGGGCATCTTCCGGCAGGCCGTCACCGTCCAGGTCACGCAGTTTGTCCTCGTCCATGCAGTCGCCATCACCGTCTTCATCAATGCGCACAAAGCCATCGCCGGGCTCAATCAGGCGCAGGTCAGAATCATCATTGATCTTCGTGTCCACCTGCAGGCCGTCGGGAGTACCGTCGTCGTTTGTGTCACTGATGGTAATGGACCCATCCACGCTGTTGTTGATTCCACCCACAACAGTGACCGGCACCAGCAGCTCCACAGTGTTGCTGCCGTCCTGGCCCAGCTGGTAGTCGCTGACGAATTCAAGTTTCAGCAGATTCTCACCGGAGGGTACGTTATTGAATGTGAAACTGCCGCTGCTGCTTGTGGGCGTGGTTGCCAGCAGGTTGCCGGATTGGGCATTGATCAGGCTCACATCGCCATTCAGACCGCTCAGGGCACTTGTGCCCCGTACGCTTCCATCAATCTGGAAATTCCCACTCAGGCTTGTCTGGTTCCCACCGGGTCCCGCCGGGGCGCTACTACCACCGCAGGAACTGAGTAACATTGCCAGCAGCATTAGCGCCAGCAGGTTCATTCTGGATAATTGCATGTTCCGCCTCCGCGTTTCCCACATTTCCCGGCCACCCATGGCTGGTCTGAATACTGACCAGCCACAGCCGTGCAGGTTCCAATATACTAACTTGAATTTGCCGGATTTGCCATAAAGTGTCAGCCCGAGTCAATAACCATCCTTTACAGGCTCTAGACGGAAACTGGCTGCGGATATTGTGCCGTAGCATGACAGCAATTTTTGCAGAGTTTTCAGTACAGCCAGGGCTCGCCCTCGGGGCGGGTCTTCCAGCGCTTGTGGCCCCAGAGCCACTGATTGGGATCCTCCCGGATCACATCTTCATACAATCTGTTGACTCGTGTGAGGATTTCCAGCTGGGCCTCCTTGCGGTCTTCCGGCAGAGACTCGAGGTTCAGCTTCCTCGCTATGAAGCGATGTCTGCCCGGTGAGATGCGCCGGCAGATCGTGAGGAACATCGGTGCCCCACTGCGCTGGCCCAGCACTCCGGGTCCCGGCACGGTGCTGGCCATGATGCCGGCGAAGGGCACGAATACACCGGTGGTACCGCCGTTGATGTCCGCCACCAGACCCAGCCCATCACCTGCCTTCAGTGCCCTGAGGATCGCGGAATTGGCCTGGGCTCCGGCGAAGATGTTCTGTACGCCAAAGCGGGCCCGCCAGGGAAAGGCGATTTCCGTGAAGAAGGGATCGGCCTGCTTCTTGCCCACAGCATGCAGAGGCCGGACCTGGGTGGCCATCCATGTTGCACAGACTTCCCAGTTGCCGTAGTGCATTCCCAGGCAGATCACGCCCTTGCCTTCCTCATATGCAGCCCGGTACTCCGCTTCACCTTCGGTTTCAACCACCATCCCGATGATGTCCTCTTTCTTGCGATGTCCCATGAGGATGAATTCCATCACGTGGTAGCCGACGTTCTGGGCTGCGTTTCTGCCGATCCGCCAGGCTTCCTGGGTGCTCTTCTCACCTTCGAAGAACAGCTCAATATTGCGCATGCTGGTCTTGCGCCATTGCGGAAACAGGTACCAGACCAGCACAGCGAAGTTCCCGCCGAACAGGATGGCATTGTGCGCCGGCAGGATCCTCGTGATGAATATCAGGAAGTACACAGTTGCCCGGGCAGGCAGATTGCGCAGGTTGTAGTACCAGTGGGGCTTTGACACGCCACAATTGTAATGGCGGACATGCCATATACTTCCCCGGATGGCATCATCGGGCAATGTGGATCAGCCCGCTCCGCAGGCGTGGATCGGTGTACTTTGCGCGGTCGCGGTGATCGTCCCGTACTACGGCCTGGCTATCCTGTCCGGAATCTCCACGCAACGCGACGGCCTGACCGAGCTGCCTTCCCTGGCCGACACATTACTCCAGGCAGTCCTGGTAACTGGCATCTTCTGTGGTCTGACATGGTTCCTGCTGCGCCATGTATGTCGTGAGAGTGTTGCCAGCCTGAGCACTGGCGGAACACCACTGCTGGCTGACCTCTTCCACGGCATCAACATCAGTATGCTGCTGTTGCTGGGACAGTTCTTGGTCGGTATTGCCAGCAATGCTGATGGCACGCTTGAGGAATCTGGCTTCAACCTGCTTCTGGGGCAGCAGCTCAACAGCAGTCCACTGGCATTCCTTGTCTGGGCCGGACCTGTAGCCTGGCTGCAGGCGGCGCTGACTGAGGAATTCACAAGGGCTTTCATTCTAACGCGGTTCTGGAAGATGTGGCCCTCAACTGCCGGCATGTTCAGTGCCCTCGTGGTGATGTCCTTCCTTTTCGGCTGCGGACACTACTACCAGGGTCCCACAGCCGTGCTGGGGACCTTCCTGATCGGACTTGTATTCGGGCTGCACTACATGCGCTTCCGCTCCCTGCGTGCGATCATCCTCGGCCACGGCATCTATGACACGCTCGTGATGCTATTCCTGATGATCGGCTCAAACTATGCGACTTAGGCCATCTTCCCCGGCTGTCGGACCCCCTGCGGAATGTATAATCGGTATGCGGCTTCCGGCCGCGAGGAAAGGCATACGGAATGAAATCCTGGGGCAACTGGCTGCTGGCGGCAGCCCTTTTGACGCTGGTCTGCTGCAATGCGGCAATGGCCGCGCCTGACCGCTTTGACAACCAGATTCCGGACGCCGTGCCGGATCCCGAGAATACCTACAACCTGAGCTTCAGCACCCTGTCCGTGAATACGGACGGTCCCATCACCAGTGAACGCAGCAGCCACCAGCTGCTCCGCCTCGGTTACCAGTTCAGCGACAAACTGAATGCCAGCTTCCACTTCAACAGTCACGACCTGGCTGGCGGCATCGGCCTGACCAATCCCATATTCAGCAATCTGGACAGTGCCCAGAGTTACGGCTTGCGCCTGGAAATGAACCTGCTCAATGAACCGGCGACTCCGGCGGGTCCTGACAACAATCCCGCCTGGGTACCCGGCAGTGCCTTCAGCATCGGTTTCCTTGGCAACATCTACAACCTGGACCGTTCCGGGGTCGGCGAACAGGAAACCGAAGTCGGCGCTTTTCTCGCTTATTCCACGGACCTGACCGAGGAAATGCGCGGACACACATATTTCTCGACCTCGCGCCTGACAGGTGACAATTCCAGTGGCAGCCTGAACCGGGTCGGCGCAGGCCTGGACTACCTGCTCAATGACGGGGAGCGTCCGCTGGTCCTGATGGCCAACGGCCTGATTGATATCTACAACTTCCGCCAGCCGCAATTCAACACCAGCCGCATCAGCCGCTTTGACCTCGGCCTGCGCTACCGGATGTCGCGCCAGTGGGATGCCCAGCTGGGCTGGTCCACATTCAATGACAGCGAGCAGGACAGTTCCGGCAGCGGGCTGTTCGCCGGCATAAACTGGCGCAGCCTGAAGGGTCCCTGCACCTGCGGCACATGCGAGAACTGCAGCAATGTGGAAATCCACGTGGAACAGCCTCCGGCACAGGCCCAGGTTGACAACTCAATTGTCGTGGCTGCTGCCAACCTCAAGTGGAACCCCGAGGATACGCCACTGATGGAGCTTGACTATCCGCAGCAGTATGACGCGGGGCAGATCGAACAGGGACTGCATGACGGAGTCAACGGACAGGCACCGGCATCAGACCGTAGTCTGTCAGCCGTCCAGGCCGATGCGGAACCTGAGCAGATACCAGCTGATTCAGAGTTTCTCGTTGAAGACAATGGAATAGCGATTCCCGTATTCCCTGAGTCCCGGCCCCTCTTGCAGGCTGATGGATCCCTGATGGTGCGACCTGCGAGGACTGAACCGGAGTTTCTGGATACTGAACTGGCAATGTGGGAAGAGCCCGAATCAGACACCAGCACAACTGAGGACCTCCCCGCGCCGGCCGCAGAAGCAGGGCTGCAGGCTTTTATTCCCCTCAATACTCCTGCTGATGCGCAGCTCAGCCGCGCACCCGCCAGACATGGCACAGACGAAGGTGACAGTGACGGTATCACTGATGCCTGCTCACGTTTCCTGTTCCTCAGGGTGGCGAGTGTGCCCCGCAGATTGCTGGCCAGCAACGGCGGATGAGAGGGCTTGCGCCAGTCCCGCTGCTTTGCCTGCTGGGCCTCGGGCTGCTCCTGACCCTGTTCGATGCCCCTACCCCC
>JAHEFU010000028.1:14195-18097 GCA_024645305.1 Planctomycetales bacterium | reverse complement strand
CATCGCCCAGGCGCTCGGTCTCGCGCGCAACTTCGTGGGCTCGGACCGGATGTGCGTGATCCTCGGTGACAACATCTTCGAGGACAGCCTGAAAGATGCCGTCAGCGAATTCAGCAATGCCCCGGCGGGCAGCACACGGCTGATGCTCAAGCCGGTGGATGACCCGCAGCGCTTCGGCGTGGCGACCGTTTCCGGTGATCAGATCACGAAGATCGTGGAAAAGCCCGCTGAGCCCGAAAGCAAGCTGGCGGTGATCGGCGTCTACATGTATGACAACGGCGTGTTCGACGTGATCAGCACGCTCAAGCCCTCAGGACGCGGCGAGCTGGAAATCAGTGATGTCAACCAGCATTATGTTGAGCAGGGCGCTGTGAGCTATAGCGTGCTCTCAGGCTGGTGGACTGACGCAGGTACATTCGAATCCCTCGCCCAGGCCAACCGGCTGGTAGGGGAATAGGAGGTCAACCCTAAGGTTGACAATGGGAAGTCAGAATTCAATCCGACCATCGGAGCTGCGAATTCAGTCGCAGGCTGAAGCTTGCTTCCGCAAGGCACTTAGATATCATCAATGAGCAAACATGTTTCAGTCTTAGCCCTCATTGGTTTTGTGACCGCCCTGGCCTGGATGTCGATGAGATGGACGAATATCCAGACCGAGCACTTCACTGACTATCCTGATTTAGTCTTTGACCCCATCCAGACCATGTGGACAGCATTCATTTGTAGCTTCCTGATATGCAGCTCCTTGTTAATCAGGCTATTGCTGCTTTTATCCGGCAAAAACACCGAGAAGGAAACTCTAATCTATTCAGTTCAGATCATCTTCGTGACCATTGCAATGGTCTTCTTCTATGTGAACGGTCCCATCAGCTACGTTGGAGTCATCGTCAATTAACAGACTTGATTGACAAGGGCAGGTAAACAAACATCATTATGGATTCGGCGGCGGGGCCGTACCGGTCCTCGCTTTATCGATAGCACCAGCCCCTCCTTGCATTGCTTGCAACAGGCGATCATACTGAGCAGGCGATCCTACAGCTCCCGTCGGGGAAATTCGTCTGGAACTTTCCGAACAACCCCACACGTACCACGTCTCAATCAGTACCAGTTTGAAGCAATAGGATTTCACAACACTTGTTAACTCCTGACCAGTGAGCCCCGGGACGCATCGGGGTTCACTATTTTTCTAAGTGGCAGAAGTGTTCACCACAAAAAGACCACAAACAGTTCCCCTGTTTTCTAGAACAAAAAGCGCAATGCCCCGGTCTATGTATGTACCAGTTCACAGTGAGTCTTCGGATTTCCCAAGGACAAAGGATCTCTGATTTGACAAGCAATGAAGAAGGCGCCGATTCAGCCCGGCGCCTTTTTTATTTTCTCCCTGCATCCTCAGGCCAGCGCTCGGCGGTCTGATTCTCCTTCCCGCTCATGCAAGCAATCGCGGGTCTGGCGCTGCGGCCGGCTAAGCCGTCCGGGTCGCGCAGGAGGTACAGGAGGATGGAAGATGCAACTTGCAATCAGCGAGGAACTTGTTTCGAGCTGGATTGCAGACCATCGAGTCCTTGGACGAGATGGCAAGCAAAATGAAAAAGCGATGGACCGCGGCAGGCAGTCCATCGCAAACACACACACATGAGAGCCGGAGGATATACCGTCCCGCCCATTGTCATCTAGATGTCGTCATCAGCCAGCAGTTCCTCGTCCTCATCGCTGAAGTCGTCAATGTCCTCATCAACGGGCACTGTCACTCCGAGGTCCGCCTCGGCTTCCGCACGGTGGCCGTTGGCCTTGAGGTCAATGCCGTCGCGGCGCTTCCACTCGATCATGAAGGCCGCTACGTTCTGGCTGAGATGGACGCTGACCCCGCGGGGGTTGTCATCCCAATCGCTGCTTTCCGCCAGGCCGTCCACCAGGTCCAGCCCGTACTTCTCGAGGTTGAGCTTGGAGAGGCTGCCCGTGGCCTCCAGGCGCAGGGCATAGTCCTCGGGGATATGCAGGGTCACGCTGCCAGCGTTGTTACGCACGTCCATCTCGACGCGCTCCTCGCGCCTGCCCAGCAGCACCACCATGTTGCCCGCCTGGTTGTCAATGTCCAGGTCCTTTACGTCGAGCGCACTCAGGTCGAAGTGCGCGTCAGCGGCCGCATTGTGCAGGCTGGCCGTGTAGGCCAGGTCAGGATTGAGCTTCAGGCCGCTGCGACCGATGCTGTGCTTGAGAGTCACATCAGCCTTGCCACCCTTCACTTCACTGATGATCACGGGTTCCGTGGGAGTACGCTTGACCTTGCCGCTGATCAGCGGGCCACCACTCTCCCCGGCCTTGAGCTTGACCTTGCCGGCGCGGATATCCAGGTTCAGGTTGCAGCGCTTGATGCCATCCGGGACCTCAATCTTGATCGGGAAGTCCTTCAGCTCCGCGTACTTGGAAGCCTTGGAACGCTTGTACTGGCGCTGGGTCCGCTTGAAGGTATCCATCATCGTGTTCTGGAATTCCACGGCCACTTCACCGAGCCCCTTGAGGTCTATCTTTGGTAGCTTGAGCTCATGCATGTCGATCCTGGCACCGCCGGAAGCCGTCGAGCGGCTGCCGCGGTTGTCAGCGTCAAGTAGTGCTTCAATCAGGCGCAAGCCTTCATCGGGCGTCAGGCGCCCCTCCTGCACCATTTCAAGAATCTTGATTTTTTCTCTGCTCATAATAACCTCTCAGTTTGATCTAGGCGGCATATACCCGGGTTTCTACAGACACTCTGCGCTTCATCCACAGTGGGCAGCCCGGCAGGCTTTCCCCGGTGAACATCTGCGGCAGGTTGCGTGCCTCTGATTCGTCGAGTACCTGCCAGCCCTGTGCCTCCAGGGCGTCGATCAAGTTACCCAAATTTCCCAGCTCCACGCTGGATACGTCCTTACACATGTATTCAACTCTAATAACCATGATTCATCCATCCCATTGGTGCACAGCACCGTTCAGTCACGCAGCAGGCTTTCCGCTTCCTCGACTGACATGTCACCACGTTCCAGGGCTGCGAGGATTTCCTCGCGGCTCTGCTCGTCCTCCTCGGCTTCCCCGCTGCCATCGCCCGCGGAATAGGCCCCATCGCCCATCCCGAGACTGGCCAGCAGCTGGTCCAGCCGACCACGGACCGTCGGATAGCTGATGTTCAGCACAGCCTCGACTTCCTTGAGGTTTCCCCGGCAGGACAGGAAAGTCCTGAGGAATTCCAGCTTGTCCTGCGGCAGGCGGGCGAACTCATTGGCCATGAAGACCCCATTGAGTTCGGTGTCACACTCATTGCAACGCAGATGCGTAACAGAGAGGCGGCCACTGCAGACTGGGCATTCCGAGATAAGTCGGTTGGCGTTTTTCTTGTTCTTGAACATCACATGAGCATAGTAACAAGCTTTTTCAACTATGTCAAGGCTATTTTTGAAAATATTGAAGTTTGGCTTTCTATTTAGCGGAAAATATCTGCAAATGACTTGGTTTCTCGTATTTTGGACTTCGAGAACAGCATATCCGGGCTGTTGCTGGCAGCCTATTCCAGACATTCAGCTGTTTTCCTGGAATTCCAGTGGTATTCAGGCCTGTTCTGTCCCAGTCTGACAAGGAAGCACTGCTATCCATTATCATTAAGTGTCATGACATTGATTTTCCGTCCAAAATCAACAATTTATCTCATTATCGCCTCATTATTGATACTGGTTGGCTTCTCGCTCCCGGCCCGAGCCCAGTATTACCAGGAATTGGAACAGGGCTATATGCTTTCCGAAGTCCCTGACGCCAGCTCCCTGCTCATCAGCAGTCCGCATCCGGATGTGCTGGCCGCGCAGACTGCCTCCCTGCCCGGTACTAGTCTCAGTTGCCTGTATGAACTGAGAAGCGGCACAATGCGCCTGCTGGAACAG
>JAHEFU010000028.1:0-14185 GCA_024645305.1 Planctomycetales bacterium | reverse complement strand
GTGGCGGACCTCGATCCCTTCTTCGATGAGCAGCTCATGCTGCCCCCAGCTGACTGGGGCGGATATGGGATCACCCGCGAGCAGCTGGGCTACAACACTGCCCATGGCCAGGTCTTCATCGGGGTCGGAATCGTATATGAAGGGGACAACGAGTGGGGCCTGGGCCTTGTCAGCAGCTACCTGAAGCGGGCGGACGGCAGCTTCCGCGAGGTTTCGCGGCATGAACTGGGCCACGAGTACATCGGCCGGGTCTTCGTACTGGATGCCAACAATGACGGCCTGCTGGATGTGATCGCCTCCTGGATGACCGGCGCCGGCGCGGGCGGCGGGGTGGACCTGCTGACCGTGCATCCCGACGGCAGCTTCAGCTACTTCGGCGACCCTGCCGACCCTGCCGATTACTCCAGCCAGCTGTGGAGCGCCCATGGCATGGTGGAACTGACGGACTATGACAATAACGGCGACTGGGAGCTGCAGCTGATTTTCCCCCTGTTCTTCAGTGCGGCTGGCTACTATTACCGCGACATCGTCAGTTTCGACCGGAAGCAGAACGCCTGGGCCTGGGACCCGGACTTCGCTCCGGATTACTACACAGCCCAGGACCACTTCTACGAGCAGCTCTACCACGTCGTGCAGGACCTCGTTACCAACCCGGCGAAGTACCATCACGACACTGATGACTACTACCAGCAGTTCACCTGTACGATAGATGGTGAGAGCTACAGCCTCGTGCCCTTTGTGGATGAGGACGGCAGCCCCAACCCGGACTGGATAGACGAACTGCAGATCTTCGTGGAAGGCGGCGCGGAACCCGTGGGTCTGCTGCCCTTCCATGAATCAACGGAGGCCTGAGATGCAGAAGACAAGCGTTGCCACTCTCACGATCTGCCTCGTGCTGCTCATGAGGGCCCCCGCCCTGGCGCAGTTTGAGCTTGATCCGCCGCAGGGGTATGAGACGCGGCAGCCTGATCAGATGCTGCATCTCAGTGAAGAACAGATGCAGCGCTATTTCCCGGAGGATGCGCCGGACTTCCTGTTTCGCTATGACCCGGCAGCGCATTCCCGCATCGGCTGGCCCGGCAATGATGAGCTGAGCCCTGGCAACCGGGAAGAGATTTGGATGCTTGATGAAACCACAGCCCAGCCTTTGCGGGGCGTGGCTGACTCCCGTTTCGACTCCCTGTTCATCGCCGTCTGGGGACTGGTGGGCAACCGAATCGCCCTCTATGACAATTCCTCCGGTTCACCTGTCCTGTTGCAGGAACTGGAGTTCCCGCCGCTTTCCGCGGAGTACATCTGGCTGGCGGACCTGACGGGCGATGGCCGCTCAGAAGTCGCCATCAGTGGCATGACCGGTGTCAGCAACGGCGGAGGCGCTTTCGTCCTGCGGATGGGGGATGACCGCCAGCTGGGTTTCGTCACAGAGGATGACGAACTGGCGGCGCTGCTGGATATTGCAGCGGAAGCCTGGCCTCAGCAGCTCTGGAGTTTCTACGGGGCCATGGAGCTGCTACGCACGCCGGAAGGCAAATGGGTCTTCATGGGCATCTCACCGATCGGCCGCAACCTGACGGAGTACTTCTGGAGCTACTTCTATGAATGGGATGACGAATATGGCCTGTTTGTCCAGCACGGTCCGGCATTCATGGAGGAGAAGCAATTCCAGTACGGCTTCTTCAGCCGGCTGTATACCGTGCTCGGCGAGTTCTACGCGCATCCGGAGGATTTCAGCATCGACGACCCGGCCCTTGGCTACAAATACGCTTTTTCAGACGACTACGGCGACTATAGTCTGGAGTGCTTCCTGGATGAAGATGGCACTCCATCCATATACCTTATAGATGAAACCATCAGGGAACTGGAATACATACTAATCGATCCGCTGGATGACTCCGCTTTTGCCGAGTAACCATTGACGCATTGGTGCGTCATGTTATTTATTGTAGGACGGTACTGTGAAGGAAAGTACATGAAGCAAGGACTGAAAGGGATCTGTGCAAAGCTGGCCATCCTGCCTGTGGCAGGGCTGCTGGCTCTGCTGGCGGCCTCCTGCGGCGGCGCCGCTGCATCCCCTGCACCGGAGCAGACCCTGCCTGCGGCCTCCACCCCGGCATTTCCGCTGGACGAGGCACACTACTCCCGCCACGTTAATGCCCTGGAAAGCGTTAACGGCGTGCAGTCCTTCAGTAACGTTGGCGCACCTGGATACAGCGTGCATCCCACTATCGCCACCGTGGCCGTGCTGGAAAGCAGTGTGGCTGTGCCCACAGCCTGGGCGGTGTACCGCTTCCCCCTGAACAACCCCGCCGACCTGGAAAGCATCCGCATCAGCCTTACGCAGAGCGGATTCAACAAGTACCTGGCACTGCTGGCGGACTACAATTCCCAGCGCTGGCAGGTGGTTAAGGAGACTTTCGGCACTTCGCAGATCCTGCCTGAGGACTGGGCCGGGATGGATCCCGAATCACCGGGGCACTGGTGCTACATCGCCATCGTCGTGGTAGACGGACAGACGATCAACATCTCCGGTCTGGAAGGCACACTTTCCGAAAGCAGCACGGACCCGATCTTCGACGACTTCGAGGACAACGACACCCTCATTGACTGCTATCCCATCGGCGTCGGAACCTACTTTGCCTCCACACATGATGACTACGTTCCGGAAATGGCCTTCAAGGGCGAGGGCAAGGACTCCTGGGACTTCTACTGCATTGACCTGGCTGCAGGTGATCATTTCACCGCAACGATGGAGTACGAGTTCGTCAACCACTTCGACCAGCCCAACGGCCCCTTCAATGACCTGGATGTATTGATGTACGAGCCAGGCGTGCTGGATGATCCCCTGAACACCTTCAGTGAAGCCTGGAGCAGCATCCGTATCTACTTCACGAACATGGAACTGGTGCACTTCGTGGCACCGGCGGGCGGCACCTACCGCATCGGCATCCGCGGCGACCTCGGCGACGAGTTCGTGGCGGACAGCAGTGCTGAGTATGTCCTGCGCACCTTCATCAGCGCGGACACCCATACCGTCAGCGGCCTCATCACCCAGAACGAACTGCCGGTGGACAAGAAGTTCCTCGTCGTCCTGACCCCCGGCAATTTCAGCTCGCCGACTTCGCTGGAGTTCGACAATCCGCCGGATGGGCAGTATTCCATAATGGGGGTGCCGGACGGAACATATACCCTGTCCGTCCATGGCTCCGCCGCCTGGAACCAGCACGACTACATCTACCCGAACACCAAGCAGGTAGTGGTCAGCGGCGGTAATGTGAACCAGTCCATGAGCATCGACCCCTACCCCGGCACCTAACCTTAACCAATGCTTAACAAACAGCCACCCACCGGCATGTAACCCGCTCCCAGTGCGGGCGTCTATGTATCTGTGGAATGTGAATCGCCAGGGAACGCTTGGATCTTTCAGTATATAAGCGGGCGAAACACCGGCTGACGGCACGACTCAGGTTAAAAGTTGTTATCATTAACGGCTGTTTAGACCAGATTACATCAGAGATTCCCACATAATAGAACTGCGAGGTCCGATGGATATGAATGGAATAATCACTAGCAGAATCAGCGCCCTGTTCACACTTGTGGCCCTGCTGGCCCTCAGTGCCTGCGGCGGTACCGGCGGCGGCCTGGACAGCCTCGATAATGCTGCCAATGATAGCTGGCCGGTGCACGGTTACCAGGACAGCGCCCGCAGTGGCAGCTTCCAGGTCGTGGCGGTGGATGACAGCGAGCGCAACATCGTGGACCTGACGAGCCAACTCAGCCTGGAGGTTGAGGTCACGGCGGATGGCAGCTATGTGCGCGTCCTCGGTGCCAACCTCACACCCAGCAACCATGCCTACCTGCACCTGGCATACGATCCCGCCAGCTACAGTCCGGTAACCTCCGGCGCCGGCCGGGAAATCGCCGGGGACAGCGTCTTCGTGGCAGTGACCAGCGAACCCGGTCTTGTGGCGATGGGCATCGGCACCCGTGGCGGTGCCGACCTGATCTCGGGAGATGTCCAGCTCGCAGAGGTGTTCTTTGCCAGGGGACCGGCCCTGATGCTCAGCCGCGGCTCCAGTGCCGTAGCCCAGAGTCCGGTGAATTCCCTGCAGTGGGACGGTCTCGACCCGACCAAGCTCAGCTGGAAGTACCGTAACACCGGCGACTACGACCAGAACAGGCTCGTAGGCATTTCCGACATCACCCCGATCGGCATCTACCTCGGGGCTGCCAACACTGACAGCGACTGGTTCAAGGCCGAGCCCACGGATGGCGATGGCAACGGCCAGATCAACATTTCAGACATCACCCCCATCGGCGTGAACTACACCAACCAGGTTTCGCAGTACCGCATTGACAGCTCCGCTTCCGAAAGCGGACCCTTCAGCGGCACGGGCGGGATGGTCAACTATGAGGACAAGATCGTCCCGACTGCCGGCGGCTTCATTTCGTTTGAGTTCACACTCAGCCCCGCCCCCGCGGACGGCACCTGGTTCGCCGTAACGGCTCTTGATGCCGGCACGCCCGCAACCAGCCATTCCAATGCCATCGAGTTCGGCGGCGGTGGCGGACTGGCAGCGCCCACGGGCCTGACCGGCCTGGTCAACGGCGAGAACTTCCAGCTCAGCTGGACCGCTCCGGCAACGGGCAGTCCGGACGGCTACCACGTCTATGTGAGTGGATTCCCCAGCATGTCCGGTGCCCAGCAACTGGACGGCTCACTGGTCACCGGCACTGACTACATCGTGCCGAGTTCAATCAGTACAGGCGGCATCTGGCACTTTGCTGTGACGGCAGTCGCCGGTACGGACGAAAGCAGCTACAGCAACATCTGGACAAATGCCGTGGGCGGGGACACCCTGCCTCCGGAATGGGCCGGCAGTGACATCGGCATCAAGGCCGTCACACCCGGAGATGCCAGCGTGAACATCGAGTGGTTCATCGCCGCTGACCCGCAGAACCCGCCTGTCACATACAACATCTACTACGCCGAGACCGGCACCGGCATCGACTGGAACAGCCCGCAGCTCACGGGCCAGACCGGCACGAGCATGATGATCAACAGCCTGACCAACGGCACCAGCTACGACTTCGGCGTGCGGGCCCAGGACAATGTCGGCAACGAAACCACCAATGAGAACTTCCTCAGCGCCACCCCGGCGGCAGGCGTTGACAATACAGCCCCGAGCTGGTTCCAGGGTGAGGGCATCAAGAGTGCCGAGCCGGACAACCAGACCGTGGCCGTCACCTGGTACAGCGCCGTGGACGCGGACAACCCGCCGGTCGGCTACCTGCTGTACTTCGTGGAGGACACGGGTGACTTCGACTGGGACAACCCGCAGGAAGTCTTCGACAGCAGCATCACCAGCCACACGGTGATCGGCCTGACCAATGACCAGCGCTACAAGTTCGCCGTCAAGGCCCAGGACAGCGCGGTCCCGCCGAACCGCACTACGAATGAGAATTTCCTCTATGCCACGCCGCAGGTCTTCCCGCCCACCGGCCAGATCGGGGGCGTGACCGCCAGCGACACCGCCAGCGTGCGCATGCCCGGCGAGGAAGTGCCCCGCATCTTCAGCGTGGACCGGGGCACGGCCCTGAACTACACCACCTGGAACGGCTCGGCCTGGACCACACTCGACCTGAACACGATCCTCTCCAACCCGGACCGCAAGTACCACCCGCAGGCTGTGGCCCGTGGCAATGACATCCATCTGGTATTCGGTACTCCCAATGCCCTGTATGAAATGCACGGTGACAAGGACAGCGACCCCAGCACCTGGACTCTGACCACGATCGCCAGCACCGGCATCACCGAGATGTTCGGCATCGGCCTGGACTACTCCGCCACGGACGACTACTTCGCGGTGGTCTTCGCCACTGACAACGGTGGTGAGAAGCTGTACTACACCGAGCGCGAAGCCGCCGGGAGCTGGACCCTGGCGAGCAAGATCGCGGACGGCAGCCCGGAGATCTGGCAGTGCGATGTGACCATCAATGAAAATGACGGTTCCCAGTGGGCGGTCGGGGCCTTCGGTATGGCGGACTCCAACAGTGACGAGCTGAAGTTCTACTACTTCACGCGCCCCAACCGGGTTGACGCCTGGACCGGCGGCCCCTCCGGCCACGGCGGTGACGTGATGGTGGTTGACATCGACCCCAACAGCAACGTGCCGATCGTCGTCAATGCGGAAGTCCGCGAAGTGGACACCGGCTTCGGCATCGCCCCGGTCAGTGACGCTGTGGTCTATCTCTGGAGCGGCACAAGCTGGATCAAGAACGTGCTGGAGCAGGGTGACTTCATCGTCGACCTCAACAACTTCTCCCAGGAGACCATCCTCACCGGCCAGGACCCGCAGATCGTGTTCTCTCCGACCGGCAAGGCCGTAGCGCTCTGGAGCAATCTGGACATGGAGGTGGACCTGATTGACCAGTCCGCCCAGCTGACCGGTTCATGGCGCTGGAGCCAGCGTCCGGAAACCGGCTGGTCGCAGCCCCAGAACCTGATCCCGAACATCACCTCAAGCAACTCAGTGACGGCCGGCGAAAGCTACCAGCACTGCGTGACCTGTGACCTCGGTTTCATTGACCAGGATGCCAACTACCTCAACCTGTTCAACAAGTACAGCCAGCGCAACAACTACGTGGAGGGAGACCTCTACTACAAGCGCCAGACCTGGCACGTGGGCAGCTAGAAGGCAGCGCTGAGACCCTGACAACCTGACTTACAAAGGCCCCGGGCAACCGGGGCCTTTTCACAGGAGGTCCGGAGCAATCCGGACAACAGTTATTCGTCCTCGGAATTGCAGAAGTTCATCATACTTGACTTACACTGAACATTTGTTATGCTTTACTTGCATGTGCGGAAACACCAATCCTGGCTTCTATAAACACCGGAATCTTCCTCATCTTGATGAAGCTTTCGCTGTCCAGTTCGTGACAATTGTCCTGGCGGACGCAGCCCCTGCTGGACAACAGCCGAGGAGACCAATCGTTGCAAATAGTGACGGGGATATGCTCTTTCTGAAGATTGATGCCCATCTTGATCGCGGCAGGGGTTCATGTTTACTGAGAAAGGAACAATATGCCAGTCTGGTGATTGATGTAGTCTGTGGATCCAGCGATCTGGGGTACATCCCAATTGCCTGGGTAGTCATGCCCAATCATGTCCACCTGCTCCTGCAGCAGACGGAATCCCAGTTGGGTCATGCAATAGGCAGAATCAAGGCCCGCTGTTCCACGCGGATAAATCGGATGCGTGGAAGCAGTGGGAAACTCTGGCAGGGAAGTTACTTCGACAGGAAGATAAGAAGCATTGAACACCTGTGGAATACGATTGAATACATTCATGACAATCCTGTTGCAGCTGGTCTGGTTGACATGCCAGAGAAATGGCAATTCAGCAGTATCCACGGATTCAGCTTTCCAGAATCATTGGGAACGATCGACAGAATCTATCATGGCAGTAAGTGATGATTCGCACTATTTCCTGCTCCTCATTGTCGAACAAGTCTGATTCCGGGAGATTATACATTTGTAAGTCTCCGTTTCCATTGAACTCTCAGTGCTTAATGTCTTTGTGAGTTCTGTTGTCCGGATTGCTCCGGACCTCCCCTAGTGCGACTTGCTTTGCCGGAAAGTTGTCCGGATTGCTCCGGACCTCCCATGTGCGACTTGCTTTGCCGGAAAGTTGTCCGGATTGCTCCGGACCTCCAATGTGCGACTTGCTTTGCCGGAAAGTTGTCCGGATTGCTCCGGACCTCCCCTAGTGCGACTTGCTTTGCCGGAAAGTTGTCCGGATTGCTCCGGACCTCCCATGTGCGACTTGCTTTGCCGGAAAGTTGTCCGGATTGCTCCGGACCTCCAATGTGCTACTCGCGTGGCACTGCCACGCTCATTCCCACAGGTCAGCCTGGTAGTCACCCTCCGGTCCGCGGTAGTGGAAGACCTCGCGGAATTCGCGCTCCAGCACCTGCCCCACCTCGTCCAGCGACGGGGCCTCTCCGTTGACACTTTCAATGCTGCCTACCTGCTTGCCGGTGATCCCGCAGGGGATGATCAGGTCGTAGAAGCTCAGGTCCGTTGCCACATTCAGGGCCAGGCCATGGTAGCTCACCCCGCCGCGCACCGCCACCCCGAGTGCCGCAAGCTTCACGTCCGCGACCCAGACCCCGGTCAGGCCGGGAATCCGGTCCGCCTGGATCTCCCATTCCCGCAGCGTGCGGATGAGCGTCTCCTCCAGGCCATGCATCAGTTCGCGCACGGACAGCCCGCGCTCGCGCAGGCTGAGGATGGGGTAGCCCACCAGCTGCCCCGGGCCGTGGTAGGTGATGTCCCCGCCGCGCTCGATCTCCTGCCAGCCGACCCCCAGTTCCGCCAGGCGCTCCCGGTCCACGATCAGGTTGGCTTCGTCGCCACTGCGCCCGAGTGTGATCACTGGTTCATGCTCCACCAGCACCAGCGTGTCGGGGATCTCCCCCAGGCGCCGAGCAGTGTGCAGCTCCAGCTGACGCTGGTAGCAGCTCGGCCAGTCCAGGTGTCCGAGACGCAGCACTCTGAGCGGCGGGTGTTCCGGCATAGGGTTATTCTAGGGCAGATCGGGGGCGCGCGGACACTTATTCCCGCAGGCCCCCGCGGCTGATCCGGCCATCCCGCCGCCACTGGACGTGGTAGTCATGGACATGCGAAAGCGCCAGTTGGACCCGCTGCCGTTCCAGCCTGCGGCGCTCAGCCGCCAGGGCCCGCATCCGGCCCGTGTTGCCAAGCCTGCGGAAGTCCCGGCTGCGGGAGAAAACCAGGAGCGCCTGCTCGATGGCGTTGTCAACGGCCAGTTCGTCCACGACCTGCCGGGCATCACTGAAGCTGAACAGGCCTTGGCCCGGCACGCGGTCCAGCGTGACATCCATGAGCGTGGTACTGTGCCGGCGCAGGATGTCGCTGAGCAGCTCGCGACCGCTGAAACTGGCAACGCCGGCGGGGTCCTGCTCCTGCGGCTCGTAGTGCAGCAGCGGCCCGTCGTCAATGCGCACACGCATGCCGTACAGCTCCTGCTCAACCAGCAGCGGACGCTCGATGAACAGGGTCAGCAGGTGGCCGTGGATGGTGTTCCGGTGGATATGGGCGATCCCGCGGCTGGGGATGATGCGCCGGACGGACCGCTCCACGCCGTAGCGGTCGCGCTCCCGGCCATCCCGGACCCTGCCGAATTCCACGAAGTAGTCCTCCAGCGGCCGGCCGCTGCGGTCGCGCAGGCGCAGCTGCAGCTGAGCGAAGTCCGTCAGGCGCCGGGCCTCGTTGTCAGTCAGGGCCCTGAGCAGCTCACGGTTGGCACTGTAGCTGGCCTCGTCCGTCCCGCTGCCCAGCAGGTGCAGGATCAGCTGCAGGTTGAGCCGGCTGTCCGCCTGGCTGGTTTTGTCAATCTCCCGGCTGGAGAGCGCGCTGGCCGGGATGGACTGCAGGATGGAGGCAGTGCTGCCGCTGTGCCTGTAGCCGCGCAGGGCCGCGAAGGGGATCCCGCTCAGTTCCGCAGCGGGCTGCCCGGCTTCGAAGCGCTGCTCCCGCAGCATGTCCAGCCGGTAGTGCCGGAAGTTGAGGTTGCCACTGGCTACGCGCACCACCTCGTCGCTGCCCTTCTCGCGGGCCAGGCTGACATGTCGCAACAGGTCGCGGCTGACGCGGTCGCCCGTCAGGCAGTAGGGCCGGATGCCCCTGCTGGCGAAGAAGTCCGGCTCCCGGGCAAGGCGCAGGTTGCAGTCCCAGGCGTAGCGGCTGCCGAGTTCCAGCGCATTGAGGATCCGCCGGCCGACGGCCCCCTCGCGCCAGGCCCGGGCGATCACGCTGCGGCCATGGTGTGCCAGGCGCGAGCCGAAGTGCGGCCCGGCGAGGAACAGCAGGTTGCCGAGCCGCGAGCGCGGGTAGGCCCGGCTGTTGTAATGTTCCAGCAGCCAGTGCTTGGCAATCAGCGCCCCGGTGCTGTGGGTCAGCATGTGGAAGGTCGTGGCAGCGGGCCGGGTGCGCAGCACGGCGCGGACGGCGCGGTCCAGGGCGCGGGCCAGGTCACGCAGCTCCAGCGCGTCGTCCAGCGAGACATAGCGCCCGAGCATGATCTCCTCCGGCTCGAAGCCCTGCAGGGCCAGCTGCCTGTGGAGCTGGCCGTAGGTGGATGTGCGGTTCACGCTGTAGCCGTGGACCAGGAATACAAGCGGCATCTCTCCCCTCCCTGGGTCTATGCCAGATGCTAACCGCGCAGGAGGAATGCCGCCGCTGATTTAACGCCGGAGGCGAGGTGGTGCTTCGTTTGTCTTGGAACGCCCGACCGGGCGTGGGCTAAGCCCTATCAACCACCGCTGTTGCAGCGCCGGGCCGGCCGGTAGGCTGTCTCCCAGTTGATGCGCTTCACACCGCCGTTGCCCTCGAGACCGGACTTCTTGCTACTCAGCTTCTGGCCGAGTCCCTGGAAGCTGTAGTTGGCCATCCACTCCCGTGGGCAGGCCACCACCTCGAAGCGCGGGAAGTGCCAGTGGCTGTTCTCATTGACCTTGCAGATCGGCATGTTCTTGTAGCCCTCGCCCACGTAGGCCAGGCCGAAATCTGATTCACGGCTGAAGTCATGCTGTCCACCGGGCCTGACTTCCTGCAGGAAGATCCGCTTGTCAAGGTCCGCGAACACAGTCTTGGCGTGATGCCCGTAACTGGCGGGGGTGGTCATGCTGGTGATGTCACCGGTATCACGGGCATCGAAAGCCGCGATCAACTCGCCGCTCTCCGCTTCCTCCACCTGGAAGAGGTAGCTGCCGCGCTGGAGCTCATTCCACTGCGGGCTGATCGTGAGGATCTGGCCGCCGCCGATGTCCAGCCGGACGCTTTCCTTTTCGCCTTCCCGGATGACGATTTCGCGCATCTCCTCATGCAGGTTCAGGCCCCATCTGGCCATCACGGAGAAGACATGCTCGCGCTGGCCGGGGTCACCGTTGTCACTCTCAACATCCCAGCCGTGGTAATCCACCACGATGCTCACTTCGCTGTCCGGCGGGAGCAGGATGTCAGCCTGCGTCGCACCGACATCTCCCACTGCCGTCAGCTCGGCCGTCTGATCTGCGGGCTGCTGCGGGTTGTCGGCCGTGGAAGCGGAATCCTGCTTGTTGCATGAGGCGATAGCCAACACAAAAAATCCGCTGAGAAGTAGCAGTTTCGCAACGTCGAGAAACAAATATTTTCGATCCATGACAGTCCCCGGTCAAGATTCGTTAAATACTGCTGTAATTGTGCCCCAATATCTGGGTAAAGTCAATTTGGAGGGACAGAAGACCGAAGTCCGGCTTTGCAGGAATGAAGGGTACCAGTTGAACAGTCCGGTATCCAGTTGCGAAGCAATCTCAGTCCTGAGTCCTTTAGTATAGGTCAAATTCCACTTATTCCAGCAACTGGTACCCTCCATTATCAACGGTACCGGTATAGCCATCCGGACCGGTGATGGATATAATCTTGATGAGGGATGTTTCTATCCATAGATAAAGAACTGGCGCAGCCCGTTTACATGCAGATCCGCGACAAGATCGTGGAGATGATCAGGAACGGCCTGCTGTCAGCCGGGGATAAGCTGCCCGGCACTCGCGAGCTGGCGACCCAGCTCGGGGTTTCGCGCAAGACGGTGCTGCAGGCCTACCTGGAACTGGCCGCCGATTCCTGGGTGGAAAGCAAGCCCGGCAGCTGCACCTATGTACTCGACCGCGACGCCTTCACCGGGCAGTCCAACGTGGGCCGCCGTGATTTCCAGAGCGAGGGCCGGCGCGGTGATCTGGAGATCCTGCCTGGCCAGCCTGACCACGAGGTCAGCCAGATGGACTGGGGCGACTATTCCATCCCCGCCGCCTGGTTCCGCATGCCGGCACATTACCAGAACTGGCAAGGCAGCGAGGAGTGGATCAGCTTCAGCCGGGCCATCCCGGATGCCAAGCTTTTCCCCTTTGAACGCATCAAGAAGGTCTCCAGCCAGATGCTGTGGGATCCGCAGGCCTACTTCTTTGACTACGGCAATCCGCAGGGCTACCTGCCCCTTTGCGAATACATCGAGATGCAGCAGGCCCGCGACGGGCTGAATGTCGCCGACGGCCGCAATGACTTCGTGGTCTGCAGCGGTTTCCAGTCGGCACTCAACCTGCTGCTGACAATCCTCCTGAAGCCGGGCGACATGGTGGTGGTGGAGAACCCGACCTTCAACGCCATCATCAACCTGCTGGAGGCCCGGGGCATCCCGCACCGCGGCATTCCGATGGAACACGACGGGATGGACATTGACTACCTGGAGCGGCTGGTTGAGAAGGAGAAGCCGCGCCTGCTGATCACCATCCCCACGATGCACAACCCCACCGGTGTGACGATGAGCCGCGAGAAGCGCCAGCGCCTGATGGCCATCGCCCAGAAGCACAACATGCCGGTGATCGAGGACAACTGGGCGATGCTGCTTGGCTATGAAGGTGAGCACCAGCCCTCGCTGAAGTCCATGGACGGCGGTGGCAACGTGATCCAGATCGGCAGTTTCTCCAAGGCCTTCCTGCCCGGCAGCCGCGTGGCCTGGGTGGTGATCCCCTCGGACCTGGCAATGACCTTCATCATCGCCAAGCGTTCGATGGACAGAAGTGACAGTTACTTCCTGCAGACCCTCGTGCATGAATTCATCAAGAAGGGCTACATGGACCTGCACTGCCGCAAGGTGGACAGGATCTACAAGGCCCGCCGGGAACTGATGGACGAGGTGATGCGCCAGCACTTCCCCGCGGAAGTCAGCTGGAAACGCCCGCGCGGCGGCTTCAGTTACTGGGTCGCGCTGCCACCGGGTTACAGCAGCAAGGATCTACTGCGAGAAGCGGTGCAGTCCGGGATGGACTTCGCACCTGGCAACTATTTCCACGTCGGCCGCGAGGACAGCGGAAACTTCCGCCTGTCCTTCAGCACGCTCAACCAGTCGCAGATCCGCCAGGGTGTGCGGCGGCTGGGCACGGTGATCCGCCGGGTGCTGGCCGACAGTGCTAATCAGAAATCGAACAGGAGTGCCTCATGAGGTGGATGAGATTGATGGGAGTGCTGGCAGTATCTGCCGGCCTGTGGGGGATCGGCGGCTGCGGCGGCTCGAAGGCTGACAACCAGCCTGCGGGCCAGAACGTGACTGCGCCCCAGGAACTGCTGAATGCCAGTCTGGCGCGGCTCAGTGTCAACGGGGCCGGCGACCAGACCAGCGTGAAGGGTACGCTCAAAATCAGCGACTTCACGCTGCTTGACAACGGACCGGCCCAGCCATCGCAGCTTGGCGCATCCACGGGAATCTTCGTGCGGGTGATTGACCCGGGCGACGACATCCTCGTGGCCGGCAACCCCGATGGCAACGGAGACTTCGAGCTGCTGTTCACGGGTGACGTGCTGCTCTCGCGCCTGGAGGTGGAATTCCGCGTGCAGGAGGACCTCGATGGTGACGGCACGGAGGGCGACACCCTGCGCCAGAGCGTACCGCTCTTCCTGGAGCAGGGCCGGGTGCACAGCGTGGACCTGGAAATCAGCCGGGCCACGGCCCTCAACCTGGATCCCGCGCTGCTGCCGGAGGACGGCGAGGTCGTGATTGCGGCGATTGACAAGCTGGATGCCGGTGGGCACATCGCCACCGAACTTGCCCAGCTCCCGGCGCTCGGCAGCCTCATCTCGGACTTCGACCGCGACGGCTTCATCGAACCCGGTGACGACGTGGCCTTCGAGGACAGCAACCTTGACGGCGCGGCGGACCCACTGGTCACGCCACCGCAGGCCGGCAGTGGCTCGGCCTCGATCCAGACAATCCTCGGCACGGTCGTCTCCGTCAGCGAGGAGCGTGGCCGCATCAGCGTGCGTACCAATGACGGCAACATCATCGACGTGAGTGTGAGTTACTTCACCCCGGTGGAGCGCTTCGTTGTCAGCAGCCAGGGTGGATCTTTCTTCAGCCTGGCAATTACAGAACTTTCACAGCGTGACGTGCAGGTCACGGGCTACTTTGACAGCGGGCTGTTCAGTGCGCTGTCAGTCAATACATTCTAAATTAGTTTGTTCCTATCGCAAAAGAAGGGCATCGGTGCTTGCACTGATGTCCTTCTACATTTTTCTGCCATCTCGTGCAAGCACTCGATGGGCTGACGCTGGGGCGAAAGCAAGTTTCGCCCGG